>JBGSTQ010000393.1:0-9643 GCA_041736375.1 Thiobacillaceae bacterium | reverse complement strand
CTGTCGCGCGAGACCGCACTGGCGCTGAAATACCGCAGCTTCGGCAGTGCCGAGCAGCTGCGCGCCGAACTGCTCGACGCGATTGCCACCCGTGCGCTGCTTGGCGACGACGATACCCCGCGCGCCGAGAAAACCTTCAGCAAGCAGAAGGAGCGCGCCAAACCCAGAATTGCCGTGGTGAAACAGGCGCTGCTGCGCGATGTCGCCGAGATTCTGGATCTGCATGCGCAGGTGACTGCGCGCCTCAACGCCAAGCCGCAGTTCACGGCGGTGATGCGCGACGAGCACGCGCATCTGGCGGCGCTGGTGCCGCCCGGCTTCATCACCGCCACGCCGTGGGTGCATCTGAAGGACCTGCCGCGCTACCTGCGCGGCATCCTCAAGCGCCTGGAAAAGCTGCCCGCCTCCGAGCAGCGCGATGCACGCGGCATGGCCGGGGTGCTGACGTTGCAGAACAAGTATCAGGCGCGCCTGCAGCAGGCCGCGCAGAGCGGCAGTACCGATGCGGCCCTGGCTGATTTTCGCTGGCAGCTCGAGGAATTGCGCATTTCCCTGTTCGCACAGGAATTGAAGACCCCCTATCCGGTTTCGGTGAAGCGGCTGGAGAAGCTGTGGAACGACCTGTCGAGAAAGCCCTGAATCATGGCGGCAGGCTGGAGCAAACCGGTTCTGCAGGAAGACGCGATTTGACCCGTCGATGAACGGTTTCTCTTGTCACCCTGCCCTGTTTGTTGAAACATAGCGCCAGATCAATCCGTACCGATGCTTGTGCCATGAGCGAGCGCGTCCTCAACATTCCGAATGTCATCTCACTGCTGCGACTCCTGGCGGTGCCGGTCGTCGTCTGGCTGATCCAGCACGAACACTGGGAAGCCGCATTCTGGGTGTTCCTGGGTGCGGCCGTGTCCGACGGGGTGGATGGTGTGCTGGCACGACTGCTGAAGCAGATGACCGCGCTCGGAGCCGTGCTCGACACCATTGCCGACAAGCTGCTGAGCGTGGTGACGCTGGTGCTGCTGACGCTGGCCGAGGCGATTCCGCTTTGGGTGGCGCTGGCGATTCTGCTGCGCGATACGGTCATCGTGCTGGGGGCGCTGAGCTATCGGGGACTCGCCGGACACATCGAAATGCAGCCGACCTTGCTGGGCAAGACGCACATTGCTCTGGAGTTCGCGCTGCTGACGCTGGTGCTGGCGGATCTGGCCCGAATCATCAAGCTCGGGAACTGGCAGACGCCGCTGTTCGTAGTCGTATTCTCCGTTGCCGTGGTGTCGGGCATCCAGTATGTGTGGATCTGGAGCGCCAAGGCGCGCCGCGAACGGGTCGCTGCACGCCTCAAGTCCCGCTAACGCGGGCTAATGAAACTTCAGGTCGTGCTGGCGCCTTGAATGGCTGCCGGACTTGATCCGGTACATGGCGGCATCGGCGGCGCGAATCAGGGCGTCCTCGTCGTCGCCATCGTCGGGATACAAGGCCTCGCCGATGCTGGCAGCGATGGTCAGATCGAGCCCCAGGAACTGCGTGTCGGCATTCAGCGCCTGCTCGATCTTGTGCGCGATGGCGAGAAAGTCCTCGCGTCCCTGCACCCCATCCAACAACACCACGAATTCATCGCCACCGAGCCGCGCCACCGAATCCGAGTCGCGAATGCTGGAAGTGAGGCGTTTCGCCACTTCGGTCAGCACGGCGTCGCCCATGTGGTGACCATGGCGATCATTGATTTCCTTGAAGCGATCCAGGTCCACGTACAGGATGCCCACCTTGCCGCCGTAGCGGTGGGCATGGCGGATCGCCTGCTGCAGGCGGTCATGAAACAGGCGGCGGTTGGCCAGACCGGTGAGTTCATCGTGCGTGGCCTCCTCGTGAAGCGAGGCGCGCGAAGCTTCGAGCTCAGCCATCTGCTTCTGGATGTACTGCGACTTGAGCGCGATATGGCACAAGGTGCGCCAGGCTATCAGCATCGATAGCGTGATCGCCAGGACGCCGAAAGCCAGTGTACCGAGAAAGGTCCGCAGATAGGTGGCGCGCGCCTGCTGTTGCGCGTTAAGGCCCTGCAGCTGGTAGCGATTGCGCATTTCCGACAGCTGCTGGTTGAAAGATGTCTGCAGCGGAATCGCCTCCTTCTCCAGCAGGCGGCGCGCCTCCTCGCTACGTTCGGCGGCCAGCAGATCGATCACCTGTTCCTGCACCGACTGAATCGAAGCAATCAGCGGCGTCTGCTGGTCGAAGTTGCGTTGTTCCTGCGGGGTAAGTCCAAGATTGCGCAGGGCGTTGCGGCCACTGCCGACAAGAAAGCCGGCGCGGTTGAACTCCATGAAAAAATGGTCGCGCTCGAACGGGTCGTCGGCCAGCGCCATGCGGAACAGGCTGTCGGTGCGCAGATGCGCGGCGAGCTGGGTTTGCGTGACGAGATCGATCCGGCGGTTGTGCTGCTCGACGATGACCTGCATCTGATCGTCGAGCTTTTGCAGCTGCAGGATGCCGTTCACCGCCAGACCGGTGATGAGCGCAATCAGCACAACGAACGCCGTGCCCGTGATCAGTGAGAATCCGCGCAACATGGATGGGCCTTCTGCTCCAATTCATGCAAAGCATGACTGTTGTTTAGATGATTAACGGCAGAAAGTGAACCAAGCCTCAGGGTGATGCCGACCGGCGCAGGTCCTGCAGCGCCTGCGCGACCTGCTGAACGTGGCTGGCTGGATCGACCTGGGTGAAACGCGCGGCGATTCGTCCGGACGGGTCGATGATGAAGGTGTGGCGGCGCGCGAAACGCACCAGTCCGAGGTTCAGCAGGCTGCCGTAGGCGGCGGCGACCTGGCCTGCGGGATCGGAAAGCAGGGGAAACGGCAGCTGGTATTTCTTCGCGAAGGCGGCATGCGAGGCGACGTCATCGACGCTGATGCCCACCACCTGCGCGTCGAGTCCGCCGAGCACGCCTATGTCATCGCGAAAGCGGCACGCTTCCCGGGTGCAGCCGGGTGTGTCGTCGCGGGGATAGAAATACACTACCAGCCAGCGCCCGGAAAAATCCTGCAGCCGGTGAGTCTTGCCATGCTGATCCAGCAGCTCGAAATCCGGTGCCGCGCTGCCTTCGGGTCGGTGGGAGGAGGGCCGCAGCATCCAGATCACCACGCTCGCTACCAGCAACAATACCGCCAGGCCAACCAGGATGAGTTTCAGCATGCGTTCTCCAGTCTGTCTTCACGTGCCGCACCGGGCGGATGTCCGATTCGGAAATCGGGCTGGGTTTCGGTAGAATGCGCGCCACGCCCCGGTAGCTCAGTGGATAGAGCAACCCCCTCCTAAGGGGTAGGTCGGACGTTCGATTCGTCTTCGGGGCGCCAAGGCTTTGCATCACCAAGTATCACAAGACCACTGAAACCCGCATCCGCTCATGGATAGCGGGTTTTTTGTTGTCTTGTGTTGTCTCATGACGTAGCATGGAAATACCGACAAGTTGACGGTATGTGTGACGGTATCTGAAATACCGTCAGACCGGATACCGTCAGAACCATGAGGTCTACGCCATGCCGCTCACCGACGTCGCCATCCGCAAAGCAAAGCCCGCCGACAAGCCCAAAAAGCTGGCCGACGAAAAAGGATTGTATCTACTGGTGAACCGTGCCGGGAAATATTGGCGCATGGATTACCGGTTCATGGACAAGCGCAAGACCCTGGCGCTAGGAGTCTATTCGGATGTGAGTCTGGCGCGTGCACGCGAGAAGCGTGACGAAGCCCGGGCCCTGCTTGCCGATGGTATCGACCCAGGGGAACACCGCAAGGAATCCAAGCAGGCCGCTATGGCTGCGATGGCGAATTCATTCGAGGCCGTCGCGCGTGAGTGGCACGCCGAAAAACTCAAAAAGAAGTGGACCCAATCGACGGCGGACAAGACCATGACGCAGTTGGAGGCCTACGTCTTCCCCGAGATCGGGCATGTCCCGATTGCCAGCCTCAAGGCGTCGCAGATCCTGGCGATGCTGCGCAAGGTCGAGGCGCGCGGCATCGCCTACACCGCTGTCCGTCTGCGCGAAGTGTGCGGCCAGATATTCCGTTACGGCGTCGCCACCGGCAGAGCCGAGGATAATCCCGCTGCGCACCTGGTAGGCGCGCTGCACAAACCCGAAGTCAGCCACCGGCCGGCGATCACCGACCGGCGCGAATTCGGCGCATTCCTGCGCGATCTACGCGCCGCTACTGGATACGATCCGGTCACACGCCATGCCTGTTACTTTGCCCTGCTGACGTTCGTTCGTGCTCAAGAATTCCGGTATGCGCGGTGGGAGGAAATCGACTTCAAGGCGCGCGAATTTAAGGTGCCGGCCAAGCGCATGAAGACCGGCAAGGGGCTGCCAGCGCATACCGTCCCGCTGTCGACCCAGGCGCTTGCGCTATTGCATGAACTGAAAGACCAGACCGGGCACACGAAGTACCTGTTCCCGAAAATGAAAGGCTTCGGTGATGCCGAAGTGATATCCGAAAACACTGTCGGCAAGATGCTGAACAACATGGGGTATCAGGGCCGGCAATGCGTGCACGGCTTCCGCGCATCGGCGCGCTCGATCCTGAGTGAGCAGGGCTGGTCACGCGAGGCGATGGAGCGGCAGCTGGACCACAAGGAAACGGACAGCACAATCGCGGCCTATGCGCGCTCCGAACACCTGCCCGAGCGCCGCCGGATGATGCAGGCCTGGGCTGATACCTGTGATGCGCTCGAGGCCGGCGGCGAAGTCATCCCGTTGCATGGCCGCGATTCAGCCTGATGGAACAGGGTGGGACATAGGCCGCGCCATGATCGTGCAACCTGGACGATTCTGGCGCGTCGATTCTGGCGCCTGCGGCAGCACCGGAGGCAAAGTCGGCGGCAAGACTGTTAGGGCAGTCGAGCCGCCTAATCACGAAGTAACCTAAACAGGAGGTTTACCCCATGACGGAATCGAATATTACTCAAAACGAACGCGAACTCATCATCAAGGCACTATCCGTCATCGCGTCTGACGCACATACGTTGATGCACCTGTGTGGTGCCGCTATGGATACACACGACGCAAATACCAAGAGCAGCCTCATGGCCGCGGCGGACAAGACCGCCGCCAGCGTCGGCATGGTGGCTGACCTCGTGCTGAACAAAATGGGGGAGATCGGGACACGAGGCAGCGCCGAGAACTGGCTGCTGGCTCCGTCCCTGCAACGACTTGTGATGCGTTAAAAGTTAGCCACGTCTAGCCCGACGGGGCGAAAACCGGGGAACCCTTACCCGGCTGGCGTGGCACCTATTCAAGGGGCGCTGATAGGGGGCGCACATGGAAAAAGATGGACCGCCATATCTTGGACTGACCCAAAAGGAGAAAAACCTCCTCTGGTCGGTGTCAATTGCAAATTGGAAGAAGACCGGAAGGATGTCCGAGTTCATGGTCATCGAGCTGGGTAACCTCCGTGACCGAGAAGGCGATCCGCTTTCCGATGAGGTCTTGGAGTGTCTCTTTTCGCTGATGTCTGGCGCCACTCGAGCAACCTTGAAAAAGGCAGACGTAGAAGCTGAGGCTGCGATGATTCGTGGCGAATACAAATGGCATCTCGTATTGGAGAAATACTCTGATCCGGAAATGCGTCCCCAGGGTGCATCGCCGTCCGATCTGGTCATGGCCAAGATTGCCAAAAAACACAAAAAATCCGTTTCCGTCATCGATCAGATAGTTCATCCTCGAGGTTCTAGAAAGCCGCGTAAAACCTAGAGCCGTACAGTTTTCAAAATTTGTACGGTGCAATTATTTAGACAATCTAAATAATGAGTCATGTCGTATCACTGAGGACATGACAAATGAAGATAGCCACAAGCAACGCCACCGCAAGCCAGCGGAAGCCAGACATTCCGCAGGCGCTGCGCCACTTCGATTCGCTCCCTGATTCAGCCAACGTCCGATTGCCCGTGGTGGCAGCGCTGTTTGCCTGCGCTAGCGCAACGGTATGGCGTCGCGTGAAGCTTGGAACACTTCCAACACCGCGCAAACTGGGCGCCAGGGTGACGGCCTGGAATGTTGGAGAACTGCGTCGTGTACTCAATCAGAATCAGTGAGGCGTGCGTTTATGACCACGTCTACATTCAACGAGCGCCTTCGTCACGCGTTTGAGCTGCGCCAGGTTAAGCGCACGACCGACCGTGTAAGTAACCTCATGTCTGCAACAGGCTGCGCCCGGCGCACGGCGCTGCGCTGGCTGGGAGGCCGAACAACGCCCCGCCTTGGGGCTGATGTCATCAAGATCGCAGCGGCACTCGATGTCGACGCCGGATGGCTTTCCGGCAACGCGCACGACAACGCGCTGCTTGCCGCAGTGGTCAGAAAATTTGCCCGCCTGCCACCCGAACTACAGGTCGATCTCCTGCTGCAGATCGAGCGGCTCGAGGCCAGCAGGACGCATTGACACATGTCCTGCGCCACATTCACTCAGGCATTGCCGGCTTTTGTGGCCGCCACTTTCCGCGGCATTTTTTCCTATCTGCGGGGATGGTGATGAATGATCGTTTTGCAAAAGTTCCATTGGAAGCACTCAGTGACAAACGCCTGAGTCCAACGGAATTCCGCGTCCTGATCGCCCTTCTCTCATTCGCTGACCACGACACCGGTGTGGCCTGGCCAAAGCGCAAGGCGATCTCGGAACGCTGCGGCGTAGACGTGTCGCACATCAGCCGTGCGACCGCCTCCCTGGTGCGATACGGCTGGCTGAAAAAGGTTGGGCATGGAGGACGCTCGAGCAGCTGCAGGTACAACGTCACGCTGCCCTTTACCTGTGCGAAATCTGCACGGGTTAACGCGAAAACCCGTGCAGATTCCGACACCTTAACCCGTGCAGATTCTGCACGGCGCAAGGAACAGACCATGGAACAGACCATGGAACAGGTGAGGAAGCATCTCCAGCAGATGGAGCGCACGCTTGACCGTCTCCCTTATCAACCCGAGCAGGCGAACCCAATCCTGGCATGGATGGCTGATGAGCTTGGCATTGCTGAGCGGATTGGTGAAACCACTCATCAGCTTGCTGATCGACTTCGCCGTGAGATCCAGGCACGGCTCAACGCAGCGACATCGAGGTGGACCGCACCATGAAGGGGGGGGCTGGGTCAATCTCTACCGGCCCAAGCGCTAGACCGTGCCCAAAGTCGTTTTTTTGCGTGCGCAATATTCAGTGGGGGGGGTATTTGGGATGAAACACAGGAGAGTTTATTGATGGAACCAGCAGCAAAAACCTGCGTGAAGTGCGGCGCGCCTATCGAAGATCCGGCAAGCACAGGCCGGCCTCGGATTTACTGCACGCGAGCGTGCCAACGCGCTGCAGGACACGAGGTTCGACGCATTAACGTCCTGCTCGAGAAGCTGGAAACCCAGGCCAGCCATGCGCGCCTTGGCTATGGATCAGAACCAGCCAAACGCATAAAGAACCTTGAAGGCGAGATCGCTCGACAGGAAGCGCGGTTGCGCGACCTGCTGGGTGATCTGGGTGACGATGACGAATGAACGAACATCAAATGGAGATCACAGCATGAACCTGAAAAACACCCTTCTCAACAGCTACGAGCACCGCCTCGGGGCTCTGCCCCCAGAGCGCCAAGCCGCCATCGCCAACGCCGTGCAGTGCAAGCACCTGGTCGTCGCGTCCTATGACCCCGAGACCGGCACCACCATCGCCACCCTCACCGGCAACGTCAACGAGCGCCTGTGGCACGTCGCGATGACCTCTGTTGAGGCCAATGCCATCGGCGAGGCGCTGACCGATTTTCTCAACATGCAGGATGACGAGCTGCAGCTCGCCGTCGCGGCTGCGCTCGAGACCGGCGGGCGTGTCCTGCTGTCGTTGACGATGTCGGCAGCCGCCCATGAGCTGCGCGTCATGTTGGCGGTCGACGGCGTGGTGCGTCCACTCGCGGCATGGACCGACCCTGTGGTGCATTGAAAGCGTGTTGACCTGCTGCCACCCGGCGATATACTGGTTGTGTCCTGGCCGTGCCAGGGCCGGCCAGGGGGCAGAGCCCGCCCGGCAACGTACTACGCAAGATGACCAAGCCGGGCACCTGTGGTGGACCGGAAGGCGCGAGCGACACGAGCACCGTGATTTATTCACGGCGATTTTGTGCGTCTGCGCCTTTTTTGTTGCGCGACGCCTTTTTGAAAGGATCAGCAATGAACGCCACCAATGACAACCGCGACCGCCTGGTCGCACGCCTCGACTCCCTCACCAACCGCGCGCAGGCGATCTTCGCCGAAGCTGATGACGCTGGCCGCGACCTCACCGAAGTCGAGCTGGGCGAAGTAACCCGCTTGGCATCCGACGCCGACAAACTGCGCGCACGCCTCGACGTGACCGAGAAGCTCGGCACCCACGACGACTTCCTGAATCAATCGGCTGGCCGCAGGGTGCTGCCGGATGGAATCAAGAATCCCCGCAGCGGGCAGATTCTCGACCTGTCCCGGAAGCCCGCCACCTACTCTAATCTGTTCGGCGCTCCGGCATCTCGCCACGACTTCCGCGATTTGCACGACTTCGTGAAAGCGGCAGTCCACGGCAACGACATGCGCCTGATGAACGCGACCATGACGGAGGGCACCGGCGCTGCGGGAGGCTTCCTGGTTCCGTTGCAGTATTCGCAGGCCATCCTCGATCAAGCACTTGAGTCCGAGGTGATTCGCCCGAATTCCAACGTCATCCCGATGACATCGGCGACGCTGGACCTGCCGATCTTCAACACAACCGACAGGACAGGCGCTGCGCGTGCTGGTCTCACGATGGTGATGTTGTCCGAAGCCGGCACCGCCACCGCACAAAGCGCCGTGACTGCGAACCTCAGCCTGCACGCGAGAAAAGGCGCTGTGTTCGTCGACGTGACCAGCGAACTCGAAAGCGATGTGCCTGGCTTCTCGAACTACCTCGGGCAGCATATGGCGAACGCGATCGGCGGCGGTTTCGATTACCAGTTCGTTCAAGGCACCGGCGCCGGCGCTCCCCTTGGCATCGTGAACGCATCCTGCACCGCCGTCGTGAGCAAGGAAGGCAGCCAGGCTGCCGACACCGTGCTGGCTGCGAACCTGCTGAAGATGGCAGCCCGCCTGCACCCTTCGTGCTGGGCGCGTGCGATGTGGCTGGTGTCGCCGTCTGTCCTGGCGCAGTTGCTCAGTCTTAGCCAGGAGTCCGGGCCTTCGACCGGTGGCCGCGCTGTCGAGCTGACGTACAAGGACAACATGCTAATCATCATGGGCCGTCCGGTCGTCATCACCGACGCCTGCTCGGCGCTCGGCGATAAGGGCGACGTGATTCTGGCGGATTTATCGGCTTACGTTATTGGCCTGCGGAAGGAGATGTCCATCGAGCGCGACATCAGCTCCGGCTGGAAGTCGGACCTGGTGGGATTCCGGACCATCGTTCGCTTTGACGGCATGCCGGCCTGGCCGAGTGCAGTCACGCCGCGAGCTGGTGTCGACACCTTGAGCGCGTTCGTCGTCATCGAGGACCGGACCTAATCATGGCCGCCGCCGCTGAAGTGCTCATCACTGGTGAGATCACCGACGACACGGCGGCCAGCGTGCGGGCGCAGCTCAAGCTCGCGTCACGCGCGCAGCGGCTCGACGTCGTGGTGTCATCGTTCGGC
>JBGSTQ010000202.1:0-10308 GCA_041736375.1 Thiobacillaceae bacterium | reverse complement strand
CGGCCGAGGACTGCGCGCTACTACTGAACGTCATGACCGGCTTCGACCCCAACGATTCGACCAGTCTGGAACGCGAGAAAGAGGATTACACCCGCGACCTGAACCGGCCCCTCGCCGGACTGCGAGTCGGCCTGCCCAGGGAATTCTTCGCGGAAGGCCTCAACAACGAGGTTGCCGCGGCAGTGGAAGCGGCCATTGCCGAACTGAAGAAGCTTGGTGCCACCACGGTGGACATTTCGCTCGCCAATTCCCAGCTCGCGATCCCGGTGTATTACGTGCTGGCCCCCGCCGAGGCCTCGTCCAACCTGTCGCGCTTCGACGGCGTACGCTACGGCTACCGCGCGCCGGAGTACACCAGCCTCGACGACATGTACTGCAAGACTCGCGCACAGGGCTTCGGGGCGGAAGTGAAGCGCCGCATCATGATCGGTGCCTATGTGCTCTCGCACGGCTATTACGACGCCTATTACCTGCAGGCGCAGAAGATCCGCCGCCTGATCGCCGACGACTTCAATGCAGCCTTCAAGGCCTGCGACGTCATCCTCGGCCCCACCGCGCCCGGCACCGCGTTCAAGCTCGGGGAGAAGTCCGACGACCCGGTCGAGATGTATCTCAACGACCTCTACACCATTCCCGCCAACCTCGCGGGGCTGCCCGGCATGAGCTTGCCCTGCGGCTTCGATGCCAAGGGCCTGCCGATCGGCCTGCAGCTGGTCGGCAACTACTTCAGCGAGGCGAAAATGCTCAACGTCGCCCATCAGTACCAGCGCGTCACCGACTGGCATGTCCGCCAACCGGAGGGTCTGAAATGAAGTGGGAGACCGTCATCGGGCTGGAAGTCCACACCCAGCTCGCCACCCGATCGAAGATTTTCTCGGGCAGCAGCACCGCCTTCGGCGCCGCGCCCAACACCCAGGCGAGCGCGGTCGACATCGCACTGCCCGGCGTGCTGCCGGTGCTGAACAAGGGTGCGGTGGAATGCGCGATCAAGTTTGGTCTCGCCATTGGCGCCACGCTGAATCGCGTCAACGTGTTCGACCGCAAGAACTACTTCTACCCCGACCTGCCGAAGGGCTACCAGATCAGCCAGTTGGCCAAGCCCATCGTCGAGGGCGGCGCACTGAAAATCGTGGTCCCTTCGACAGGCGCAGGGCAATCGGAGGAGAGGGTCATCCACCTCACCCGCGCCCACATGGAAGAGGACGCCGGCAAGTCGCTGCATGAAGACTTCCACGGCATGACCGGCATCGACCTCAACCGCGCCGGCACCCCGCTCCTGGAAATCGTTTCCGAGCCGGAGATGCGTTCTTCCGCCGAGGCGGTCGCCTACGCCCGCGCGCTGCACACGCTGGTGACCTGGATCGGCATCTGCGACGGCAACATGCAGGAAGGCAGCTTCCGGGTGGATGCCAACGTCTCGGTGCGCCCGGTGGGGCAGAAGGAATTCGGCACCCGCCGCGAGATCAAGAACCTCAACTCCTTCCGCTTCCTGCAGCAGGCGATCGACTACGAGGTGCGCTGGCAGATCGAGACGCTGGAAGACGGCGGCCGCATCGAGCAGGCCACGGTGCTGTTCGACCCCGACAGCGGCGAGACGCGCATGATGCGCAGCAAGGAAGAGGCGCACGACTACCGCTACTTCCCCGATCCCGACCT
The DNA here is from genome assembly GCA_041736375.1 of Thiobacillaceae bacterium. GTDB lineage: Bacteria > Pseudomonadota > Gammaproteobacteria > Burkholderiales > Thiobacillaceae > Thiobacillus. The sequence goes on along the minus strand of JBGSTQ010000202.1, from coordinate 8,652 downwards.
GCTTCCGGTCAAGCTCGACGAGGACTGGATCGAGCGGGTGCGCGCCACCCTCCCCGAACTGCCCGCCACGATGCAGGCGCGCTTCCAGAACGACTACGGCGTGTCGGCCTATGATGCGGCAGTCCTGACCGGTTCGCGTGCGCTCGCCGACTACTTCGAGGCTGCCGCAAAAGCCTGCGGCCAGGGCAAGCTCGCCGCCAACTGGGTGATGGGTGAACTTTCGGCTGCCTTGAACAAGGCCGAGCTCGACATCGAGCAAAGCCCGGTCGCGGCCGCGCAGCTGGGTACGCTGATCGCGCGCATCCAGGACGGCACGCTGTCAGGCAAGCTCGCCAAGCAGGTGTTCGAAGGCTTGTGGGAAGGCGCCGGCGAAGTCGACGCCATCATCGAGGCGCGCGGCCTCAGGCAGATGTCCGATTCCGGAGAGCTGGAAAGAATCATCGACGAGGTGCTGGCGACCAACCCGAAATCGGTCGAGGAATTCCGCTCCGGCAAGGAAAAGGCCTTCAACGCCCTGGTCGGCCAGGTGATGAAAGCCAGCCGGGGCAAGGCCAACCCGGCTCAGGTCAACGAACTGCTGCGCTCCAGACTGACGGGCTGATCCGGGTCAAGCCAGCGGGCCGCAGTCAGCGCGTGGCGCTGGAAATCTGGCGAAAGCGCAGCTTGTCGGCCTCATACTTCTCGCGCACCTGCACCATCGCCTCTTCGTTGTTGAGAATGGTGCGTTTGAGATCGAGGCTTTCCTTATGGACCAGCGACAGCTGTTTTTGCAGGTCCGGGGATATCGGGCGGCCGGCCTTTTCGAAGTTGGCGATGCGCTTCCGCAACTCGGCCAGATTGATGTCCACCGCCTTGGCACGGGTCTCCGCCCCAAGGATGGCCAGCTTGTGGTGTTCCAGGGCGCGATCCCGCGCCAGATCGATCTCCGCCTCGGTGGTATAGGTAGAGATCAGGGCCCGATCAAGTCGAGCTTGCTCGGCCTGCTGGCGCTCGATCTTCATCTGTTCCGCCTGACGCTCGGCTTCGGCTTTGCGCTCGGCTTCGGATTGCGTTCGGCGAATGACCAGGCCCTGCTTGTTCATCTCGGTCGCGCCGCTTTTTTGATAATTATCCGGCAGGGTGTCGCTGTAGTGCACCCGGCCATTGCCATCGACCCAGCGGTACATCTGCGCCTGGGCCGTGCCCGCACAGGCGGCCAGCAGCACCACGCTAAACGCCGTATTCCGAACGGTAGCGCGCCACGGCCTGCATTTCATGCTGTCTGTCTGCATTGCGTTCCAGATACTCCACCAGATTGTCCAGGGTGATCACCGCCACCACCGGAATGCCATATTGTTCCCGGACTTCCTGCACGGCTGATTTCTCGCCCGCCCCGCGCTCCATTCGGTCCAGCGCAATCACCACACCTGCCGGTTGGGCCGCCGCGCCGCTAATCAGTTCCACCGATTCGCGCACCGAGGTGCCCGCCGAAATCACATCATCCACGATCAGCACGCGGCCCTGCAGTTTCGCCCCGACCACCGTACCGCCCTCGCCGTGATCCTTGGCCTCCTTGCGGTTGAACGCAAACGGCACGTTCCTGCCCATGCCCGCGAGCGCGATCGCAATGCTCGCCGCCAGCGGAATGCCCTTGTACGCCGGCCCGAACAGCACGTCGAACACTATCCCCGAGTCGACGATGGCTTTCGCGTAAAATTCGCCCAGCCGTTTCAGCTTGTCGCCGTCGTTGAACAGCCCCGCATTAAAAAAGTAGGGGCTCATGCGCCCCGCCTTGGTCTTAAACTCGCCAAAACACAGCACCTGCGACGCAATGGCGAATTCCACAAACTCGGCTTTGTAATCGGACATTTCCTGACTTTTCTTGAATAAATAGTTCAACGCGATGCGCATTATATCGGCCAACCTCAACGGCATCCGTTCCGCCGCCAGCAAGGGCTTTTTCGACTGGCTACCCTCGCAGGGCGCCGACGTCGTCTGCGTGCAGGAACTCAAGGCGCAGGCGGCCGACCTCAGGCCCGAATTCGTCACCTGCGCCGGCCTGACCGGCGCCTTCCACTACGCCGATAAGAGAGGCTACAGCGGCGTCGGCGTCTATACCCGCCAGGCGCCACAGAGAGTCATCGAAGGCCTCGGCGTGCCCGAATTCGACGCCGAAGGCCGCTATATCGAGGCCGATTACGGCCACCTGGCGGTCATCTCGCTCTACCAGCCCTCGGGGTCGAGTTCCGAGGAGCGCCAGCAGGCCAAGTTCCGCTTCATGGACGCCTTCTTTCCCCGCCTCGAGGCGCTGGTCAAAAGCGGCCGCGAAATCGTCGTTTGCGGCGACTGGAACATCGCCCACCGCGAAATCGACCTGAAGAACTGGAAATCCAACCAGAAGAACTCCGGTTTCCTGCCCGAGGAGCGTGCCTGGATGACCCGTCTCTTCGACGAGCTAGGCTGGGTCGACGTCTACCGCCGCCTCTATCCCGAGCACACCGGCGAGGCCTACACCTGGTGGAGCAACCGCGGTCAGGCCTGGGCCAAGAACGTCGGCTGGCGCATCGACTACCAGATCGCGACGCCTGGAATTGCAGAAACCGCCCAATCCGCCCGTGTCTACAAGGACCAGCGCTTTTCCGACCACGCCCCGCTGATCGTCGATTACGATTACACCCCATGACCGCACGCACCCATCCCTGGCTTGCCGCCCTTGCGGTCTATACCCACCCGCGCGTCGTCGGCATGCTGTTCCTCGGCTTTTCGGCCGGGCTCCCCTTGTTATTGGTGCTGGGCACGCTGTCGTTCTGGCTGTCCGAGGCGGGCATTGCGCGGGCGACGATCGGGCATCTGAGTTGGGTGGGGCTGGCGTACGGCTTCAAGTTCCTCTGGTCGCCGCTGGTGGACCGGATGCCGCTGCCCTTTCTCACCGCGCGACTGGGCAGGCGGCGGGCCTGGCTGCTGCTGTCGCAGGTCTGCATTGCCGCCGCGCTCCTGGGGATGGCGAACACTGACCCGGTGCTGAACCTGACGCACATGGTGTTTTTCGCGCTGGCGGTGGCGTTCGCCTCGGCGACGCAGGACATCGCCCTCGACGCCTATCGCATCGAGGCGGTGGAAATCGAAAAACAGGGCGCGATGGCGGCGACCTATCAGGCAGGCTACCGCATTGCGATGATCACCGCCGGCGCTGGGGTGCTTTGGATCGCGGCAGCGTTCGACCCCTCGGAGGCGGCCTACGACTTCCGCCCCTGGCAGGTGGCGTATACGGTGATGGCGGCGCTGATGGCGGTCGGCGTGCTGACCACGCTGATCATCCGCGAGCCGGAAAAGAAGGTGCCGGCCGATACCACCGAACGCGAGGTGCACGCACGCGAAAAATTCGCCGCCGCCGGACTGTCGGGCAGGCCGTTGCACGCCACTGCCTGGTTCTACAGCGCCGTGGTGTCGCCCTTTATCGACTTCATCCAGCACTACAAATGGCAGGCTCTGCTCATCCTGGCGCTGATTGCCGTTTACCGGATTTCGGACGTGGTGATGGGGGTGATGAGCAATCCCTTCTATCAGGAAATGGGCTTCACCAAGGACGAGGTGGCGACGGTTTCCAAGGTCTACGGCGTGATCATGACCATCCTCGGCGCGGGACTGGGCGGCTTGCTGGTGTTGCGCATCGGAGTGATGCGCACGCTGTTTCTGGGGGCGATACTTTCGGCGGCGACCAATCTGCTGTTCGTCTGGCTGGCCGGACGCGGGCATGACGTCGGCGCGCTGGTGTTCACGGTGTCGGCGGACAACCTCTCCGCTGGCATCGCCTCATCCGCCTTCGTCGCCTACCTTTCCGGACTGGTGAACCAGGCCTATTCGGCGACGCAGTATGCGCTGTTCACATCGGTGATGCTGCTCCTGCCGAAGTTCATCGCCGGCTTTTCCGGAGAGTTCGTCGATGCGTTCGGCTGGGCGAACTTCTTTACCGGCACGGCGCTGATCGGGGTGCCGGTGCTGCTGCTGGTGTGGCTGGCCGGACGTGCGAAACTCTGAAACCATTTTCATCCACGAAGGACGCGAAGAAACGCGAAGTAAAACTGAAAGACAAGATTTATCCGCGAATAGCGCGAATGAACGCCAATGTAAAGACCCAGTTTGATTCGCACCGATTCGCGCCAATCGCGGTTCGAGGTTTTCCCTTCGCGTTCCTTCGCGACGAATCGCTTTTTTGTTCGTGTTCCTTCGTGCCCTTCGTGGAAAAAATCTCTTGAATCATGATTGAATTTTCCCTCCTCACCGCCCTGCTCGCCGGCCTGCTCGGCGGGGTGCATTGCGTCGGCATGTGCGGTGGCATCGTCGCGGCATTTTCGTTCCGTGCCGACGGCACGCATCCGCCGTTCAGCTTTCATCTTGCGTACAACCTCGGGCGCATCACCAGTTATGCACTGTTCGGCGCGCTGGCCGGGACGCTCGGAGCTTCCTTCAAGCTGGCGCAGTTTCTGCCGATGCAGACCATGCTGTATGTGCTGGCGCAACTGGTGATGATCCTGCTCGGCCTCTATCTCGCCGGATGGTCACGCTGGGTGCTGGTGTTCGAGAAGGCCGGCGGCGCCCTGTGGCGCCGGCTACAGCCGCTGTTCAAAAAACTGCTGCCGGTTCGCAACCTCCCGGGGGCGCTGGTTGCGGGCATGGCCTGGGGCTGGCTGCCGTGCGGCCTGGTGTATTCGGTACTGGTGTCGGCGCTGGCGGCGGGCAGTGCGCCCTCGGGCGCGGCACTGATGCTGGCCTTCGGCCTTGGCACCCTGCCCAATCTACTCGGAATGGGGCTGTTTGCGCGCAGCCTGCAGCCCTTCCTTCAGCAGAGATGGGTGCGCCGTGCCGCCGGCCTGACCGTGGCGGGATTCGGCGTGTGGGGACTGGTCAGCCTGGTCCTGGGCTATTTGTAGAACTTCTGGGTGAAGCGGATTTCGCGCTTGGGCTCGCCCTCGGTTTCGACGCCGGCGGTGAACATCAGCGTATCCGGCGGGGCGACGCGGAATTCGCCCAGATAATAGACCGCGGTGCCTTCGCGGACCTCGCGCATCGGCACCTCGGCGAGCTGCTGGTTGAGGTTGGTGACATAGACCGTAAGCTTGGCCGCGACCGGAGTAGGCACGCCGACCGCATTTTTCTTCAGCACCGAGATCGTCGCCAGCCCGCGCGTCTTGCTGCGCTCGATCTTGTAGGCGCGCGCGACTTCAGGCAGCAGCGTATCGGTGGTCATGGCGTTGTAATGAATTTCCAGGCCGCCAAATTTCTCGGCTTTCTCGGCGTGCGCCAGAGCGGCGACCGAGCACAGGCAAATTGCGGCAATCAGGCGTTTCATGATGTCTCCTCTTGTTGTTGGCGTGCAAAGAGCCTGAAGGACTCCGACTCGGATTGTAGGCGCTTCATCATTTCTTTACATCGGCCAGCCAGATCACCAGATCGTCCAGCGCGCGGCCCGTCGCCAGATTGAAGGCTTCCGCCGCTCCGGCGGCGTCGTAGCTGGCGGCCTCGACGCGCTGCTCGAGCAGGGTGCGGCCCAGCAGGGAACGGGTCTTCAGGTCGATCAGCTCGGCGCGCAGAACGATATGCACGCTGCCGGGGGCGCTGTGCGCATCGTGATAGAACTCGACCAGCTCGGTATCCAGCAGCAGATCGCCGCGCACATGCCCGCCGGCGGCGGCGATGGCGGCGAAGCTGCCCTGCGACTCGAGACGGGCGCGCATCAGGTCGGCGAAGCGCTTGCCGGGACGTTCGGTCCAGCGCGCGTACTGGTAGTAGCCGCGGGTACCCGGCCGGCGGCTGAAGGCCAGGGTGTCGGTGTCGTAGAAGGCGCTGGTGGTGGTATCGAGCACCAGCAGGGTGCGGGGATCGGGCGTGCCGGACGGCTTTGCCACTGGCTCGAAATCGGTCAGCACATAGTGCGTGATCGGCGGGGAATTCCGGTCTTCGCCGAAATTCACGCAGCCCGCAAGAAAGAGCGCCAGCAGGAAGATGGAAGCTTTCATGGGCGCGTTTCTCCAGGTCCGAGCTGCTGCATACCGGGGCCGAACAGAATGGCGCGCGGCTCCGACAGCCGCTTGCCGGCGATTGACATGGCATCGGCGCCGGCGCGCACGTCGCGACTGATATTGATCAATTCCAGCGTGCCGGTGTCAGACAGTTCCTGGATGCGCAGGGAAATCATCACCGTTTCCTTCTGCAGCCTTTCCATTGCGCGCGTCGCTTCCTTCAGGGTGTCCGATGCATTCTGCCCGACACTCTGGATGCTGCCCTCGGCGCGGGTGGCGGCCTGGCTGATGCTGGCGCCGGCAAAGCGGAATTCGTCGGAGGCATCGCGGATGCCCTGCGCCACGGCATCGAGGCTCTGCTTGTTGGAGGCGAGGTGGTCGGACAGCTCCTTGAGGTTGGCCAGGGTCTCCGAGATGGCACGCTGGTTTTCGTCGGACAGCAGGGTGTTCATGCGTTCCACGGCCTGGGCGCCGCTTTCCGCCAGGCGGGTCACCGCCGTGGCGACCTTGTCGATGTCGGAGCTGCCTTCGGCAATCACCGGAAAGCGCTCGCCTTCTGGAGCCTCGATCAGCAGGGCGGCCTCGCCGGGGCCGTTCTTGATTTCCACCGCGGCAATCCCGGTCACCAGATTGCGCTTGATGTAGGCCTCCGCGCCTTCGTGCACCGGCACGCCCTCGTCGACGCGGGCGATGACGCTGACGGCCTCGTCGTCACCCTTGGCGAAACGGTAGCTGTCGACCACCCCGACCTTGATGCCGCGCATCTTCACCGGGCTGCCCACCGCCAGTCCGTCGAGCGACTGCTGTTTGAAATAGATGGTATAGGTCTGGTACGCGATGTGGTCCGCCCCGCCTGCCAGCCACAGGATGGCCATCGCCATCAGCGCCATGACGCCCATCACCAGGATGCCCACCAGGGTGTAGCGACCTTCAGTTTCCATGCACGCTTTCCTCCTGTGACGATCGCGCGGCGAAGTAGTCGCGCAGCCACGGATCGTCGATATTTTTCAGTTCGGCCACGGTACCGCTGCCGAGCACGCGACCGCCCGACAGCACAATGATGCGGTCGACACTCGAAAACAGTGTATCCAAGTCGTGGGTCACGAGGAATACGGTGAGCCCGAGGCTGTCTGCCAGCAGGCGGATCAGGGTGTCGAAGGCGCGCGCCGAGATCGGGTCGAGCCCGGAGGTCGGCTCATCCAGAAACAGCAGCTCGGGATCGAGCGCCAGCGCGCGTGCCAGCGCCACGCGCTTCCTCATGCCGCCGGAAAGTTCACTCGGCTGCTTGCGCGCGGCATCGGGCGGCAGGCCCGCCAGGGCCAGCTTGAGCCGTGCCAGTCGACGACAGGTGGAGCGCGGCAGATCGGTATGCTCGAACAGCGGGGTGGCGACGTTGTCCTCGACAGTCAGCGAGGAAAACAGCGCGCCGTCCTGGAACAGCACGCCGAAGCGCTGGCGCAGCTGGTTCATCTGCTCCAGCGTGCAGTCCCAAACCGAATGGCCGAACAGCTCGACGCGGCCCGCCTGCGGCTTCAGCAGTCCAATGATCTCGCGCAGTAGCACCGACTTGCCGGAGCCGCTGCCGCCGATCAGGGCGACGATTTCACCGCGCTGGACGCTGAGGTCGAGGTCGTGGTGGATGCTGCGTCCGCCGAGAGTGGTGGAGAGGCCGCGGATGTCGATGACGGTTTCGGGCATCAGATCTCGAGCTGCACGAACAGCACCGCGAAGATGGCGTTGAGGATGATGATCGCGACCAGGCTCTGCACCACGGTCGAAGTGGTATGCGCGCCAACGCTGCGCGCGTCCCGACTGACCGAGAGCCCCATGCGGCAGGCGATGAGTGCGATGAAGATGGCGAACACCGGCGCCTTGCCGAGGCCCACCATCAGGGTCGTCAGCACCAGCACGTCTTCCATGCGGTCGACGAACATCTGACTCGAAATATCCAGCTGCTGCGCGGCGACCAGCATGCCGCCGAACACCCCGGCGATGTCGCCGATGAACACCAGCAGCGGCATGGCGATGAGCATCGCCATGAAGCGCGGGATCACCAGCACGGCCAGCGGCGACAGGCCGAGCGTGGTGATGGCGTCGATCTCCTCGGTGACCTTCATGGTGCCGATCTGCGCGGTGATGGCGGCGCCGGAGCGGCCCGCCACCAGAACGGCGACGATGACCGGCGAAACCTCGCGCATGACCGCCAGCAAAATGCCGTCGACGACGAAGATATTGGCGCCGTATTGCTGCGCCTGGTCACCTAGCAGGTAAGCGAACACCACGCCGAGCAGGAACAGCATGCCGGCGACGATCGGAATGGCGCCGACGAACACCGTTCGCACCTGGGTGCCGAATTCGCGCCAGCGCCAGCGTTGCGGGCTGGGTGTCAGCAGCAGCAGTTCGATGACCAGGCGGCCGACGAAACTGAGGAGGCCGACCACATGCCCCCATACCGCCAGCGTGCCGCGCCCGGTGATCATGCGCACGCCCTCGCGCGGCGGCGGCGGCTGCGGGACCGTAGCCGCGCAATGCTTTGCCACCAGTTCGAGCATGGCTTGGTGCTCGGGATGGAAGGCGCGCAACGCGGGCATCGAGCCACCTTCCAGCGGGCGTGCGGCATTCAGCAGCAGCCAGGCGTCGTTTGTGTCGAGCT
>JBGSTQ010000196.1:0-14549 GCA_041736375.1 Thiobacillaceae bacterium | reverse complement strand
ATGCCGACCGAGCCCTACCTGCTCGGCTCGCACTCCGGCTGCTGCGGCATCTGGGTGTCGGGTCCCGAAGATCTGGGCGCACCGACCGACGAGCTGCACGCCGATGCTGGCAAGATCCCGGCACACCTGCCCAAGGGCTGGAACTGGGGCTACCGCTCGATGACCACGGTCAAGGGTCTGTTCACCGCCGGTGACGGCGTGGGCGCGTCCGGCCACAAGTTCTCCTCCGGCTCGCACGCCGAAGGCCGCATGTGCGCCAAGTCCATGGTCAAGTACTGCATCGACAACAAGGACATGAAGCCCGAACTCGACGCCTCAGTCGAGCAGCTGGTGGAAGATATCTACAAGCCGGTGCGTACCTACCTCGAGTACAAGGACTACACCACGGCGATCGACGTCAACCCCAACTACATCACCCCCAAGATGCTGCAGTTCCGCCTGCAGAAGATCATGGACGAGTACGTTGCCGGTGTCGCGACCTACTACACGACCAATGCCAACATGCTGGGCGTGGCTGAAGAGAAGCTGAACATGCTGAAGGAAGACGCAGAGAAAATGCGTGCGAAGGACCTGCACGAACTGCTGCGCGCGTGGGAAAACTACCACCGCATCCTGACGGCGGAAGCCCACATGAAGCACATCCAGTTCCGTCAGGAAAGCCGTTACCCCGGCTTCTACTACCGCATGGACAAGAACTTTGTCGATGAGGAAAATTGGCATTGCTTCGTGAACTCGGTGTACGACAAGAACTCCAAACAGTGGAACTGCTTCAAGCGCGCCCACGTGGATCTGGTCGACAAGTCCAAGCTGTTCAAGCCCGCTGCTCACTGATCCTCTGGTGATGCGGTAAACTCCGGGCGCCCCTGTGGCGCCCGGTTTTTTTCCGCCGGGCAAAAGCAGCAAGGCCAACGAGGTTTAGCGTCCAGACGAAAGCGCGTACCCTTACGCTCTGCCGTCTGTGTGTTGATTTAACAGGGGCATCGCCCCGTGAGGTAGCAAGATGAACGAAGCCGAATTCAAAGACATGATCGACGACTCGCCGTTCGCGGGGAGCCCGGTCAAACCTATCATGCTGAAAGAGGATGCGCAGCTGCAGTTCAGCTGCCACCGCGGCGTCAAGTGCTGGAACGCCTGCTGCAGCAACATCGACATCCCGCTCACGCCCTACGACGTCCTGCGCCTGAAAAAGCGCCTGGACATGACCTCCGGCGAATTCCTCAAGCAGTATTCCGTACCCTTCGAGATGGACAAGGACGGCATGCCGGGCATCAAGCTGAAGCCGGTGGAGGGCGGTACCGCCTGCCAGTTCATGAAGCCCGAAGGCTGCGGTGTCTACGAGGACCGCCCGACCGCCTGCCGCTACTACCCGGTGGCGCTTTTGACCATGCGCCGCTCGGACGAATACGTCGACCGCAGCGCCTATGCCCTGGTCAGGGAGCCGCACTGCCTCGGCCACTTCGAGAACAAGACCCAGACCATCGAGGAATACCGCAGCGAACAGGGCGTGATCGAATACGACCAGAAGGCCCATTCCTGGCGCCAGCTGGTGGTCAAGCGCAAGTCCGCCGGCCCGGCCATCGGCAAGCCGACGCCGGTATCGAACCAGCTGTTCTTCATGGCGAGCTACGACATCGACCGTTTCCGTGCCTTTGTCATGAGCCCGAGCTTCAACGAAACCTACGACATCCCGGTCGAGATCATGGCTACACTGGTCGCCGACGACGAGGCCCTGCTTGATTTCGGCCTCAATTTCCTGCGGCATACCCTGTTCGGTGAAAAATTCGTCGAGGAGCGGCCGGACGCCTACGAAAAGCGCCTCGCCCGTCGCCGCGCCCTGGACGAGCAGCAAAAGGAAGCCGAGTTCCAGAAAAAGATGGAGCTAGAAGACGACAAGTATTCAGGGGAGCACTGACACCATGCGCCACCCAGTGATCGGTATGCTTGCAGCATGCGTCCTGCTTCCCGCCACGGCGTTGGCCGAGACCACGCTCAACAAGTGCATCGATGCACGTGGCGCCGTGACCTACTCGAACCTGCCCTGCAAGAACGCCCGCGAAGTGAAAAGGGTCGAGATCGATCCTGCACCGACCGAGCCACTCACTTCTCCCAAACCGGTTCCGGCGGTAACGCCTCCCGCACCGGCTGCGGTGGTAACCCCTCCGACACCCGTCAAGGCAGTGACGCCGCCCAAACCCGCTGCGGTTGCACCCACGCCCAAACCCGCTAAGGCTGCCCCGCCCAAATCACTCGATACCGCGCCCGCCCCCACCCTTCGCCTCGAAACCCCACGCAGTCCGGCGAAGCCGACCCTGCTCGTCCCATCGGGTCAGTGCGAAACCCTGTCCGACCAGCTCGGACGCCTGCTCGACAAGATGGACGAGGCGCGCCGCAAGGGCTACAGCCAGGAGCAGATGAATACCTGGAACGAAGAAGCGCGCGAACTCGAACGCAAAAAACAGCAATCCGGCTGTTTCTGAGTCTGCCCCCATGAACGCCCACGCCCACATCCTCTCTCCCGAATCCCACTTCATCGACCGTGAGCCTTACTACGAGGCCGTGGGCAACGAGATCGCCATTTTCGAGGCAGCTTATCGGAACAAGCTGCCGATCCTGCTCAAGGGACCGACCGGCTGCGGCAAGACCCGTTTCATGGAGCACATGGCCTGGCGTCTGAAGCGCCCCCTGATCACGGTGTCCTGCCACGACGACCTGACCGCCTCCGACCTCGTTGGACGCTATCTGGTCAAGGGCGGCGAGACCATCTGGGTCGACGGCCCGCTCACCCGCGCCGTGCGCTGCGGCGGAATCTGCTATCTGGACGAAATCGTCGAGGCGCGCAAGGACACCATGGTGGTCATCCACCCGCTGGCCGACGACCGCCGCGAACTCCCGATGGAGAAGGTCGGACAGTTGCTGCAGGCACCCGAGGAGTTCTGCCTCGCCATTTCCTACAACCCGGGCTATCAGAGCGTGCTGAAGGACCTCAAGCAGTCCACCCGCCAGCGCTTCGTCGCCCTCGAGTTCGATTACCCGGCGCCCGACCTGGAGCGCCGGATCGTCGCCAACGAGTCCGGCGTGGATGTGGGCATGGCGGAAAAACTGGTCAAGTTTGCCCGGATGACCCGCAACCTCAAGGGAAGCGGCCTCGACGAAGGCGCCTCCACCCGCCTGCTGGTGCACGCCGGCAAGCTGATTTCCAGCGGCGTCGATCCGGTCGTGGCCTGCCAGAACGCGGTGGCTCAGGCGGTCACCGACGATGCCGACATGCTGGCCGCCATCCAGGAACTCTCCTCCTCGCTGTTCTGAATCCGGGCCGAATTTTCATGGCCAGCCAGCAACTCACCCGCGTCGAGATCGAGGCCCTGCTGGATGTCTGGCTGGAGACCGAATTCACCTTCCACCATGTCGGGCCGGTGGCGCGGTCGCTGTCGAAGCTGGAGCGGGCGGACCAGGACTTCGTCCTGGACTGGATCAAGCGCATCGCCACCACCCACATCACCCTGGCCTTTCATTTCGCCAAACGGGCGCCGGACCTGATCCGCCGCCTCGATGCCCGTGCCATCGAGGCCTGGGCCCTGCAACTCTGCGACACCTATGACCGGGCGGGCATGTACGCGGCCCTGGCGGTGGCCGAGCAGGTCGATGCCTACTCGAGGACGCGCCAGACCCACACCGAGGGGGCGCTCTACGACGACATCGCCGGCGTGCTGGGAAATTTTGTGCGCGGACTTTCCGGCCGCAAGCTCACAATCGAGCAAGGCGACGCGGTCTATACCGACAGCGAGAAAATCGTCCTGCCTGCCATCACCTCCCTCCTGGCTAGCCGGGATGACAATTTCAAGCTGGCCAAGGCCAGGGTTGCTCTGCTGTGGGCGCAGACCCGTTACGGGACCCTGCGTGCCGACATCGCCGGCGCCTGTGCCGGCTATCCCCACCCGGACCGCGCCCTGCACCAGTTCAATGCCCTGGAAACCCTGCGCCTGACCGCCTGCATCGGCCGCGAGCTTCCCGGCCTGCATCGCGAAATGCAGCGCCTCATGGCACTGCTTGGGGACGAACTCCCCGCCCCTTGGCAAGCTCTGGCTGATCGACTCGCCGTGGCCGATGCCCGGGTGGAGGACAGCCTCGGCCTGCTGGACGCCGCCTACCATCTGCCGGATTTCCAGACCTGGTGTTATCAGGGGGAATTGCGTCCGGATAGCGTGGCGGCAGCGCGGGCTGCCCGCATGGAAAAGGAGAAGGCCCGGCTGCGCATCAAGCTGGCCGAACTGCTGCAGGAGCATCAAAGCGCGCAGCAGGATGAACCCCGCGACGCGACCGCCAGCAAGCCGGAATTCGAGGTGACGCCACGTGACGAGAATGGTGCGCTGGACTTCGAGATCACCCTCGACGATGCCCCGATTGCGCCTCCCGACGACGTCCGCCGGCTGCTGACCTCGGTCTATCTCGACTTCGGCGAAATCCCGCCGGAATACCTAAGCCCCGCCGGCGAGGGTGAATACGACCCGAAGCAGGTCTTCGACCAGCCGGAGGACCCCGACGCGGTCTGGCACGGCACCTACCACGAGAAGGGCGCCGAGCTCTATCCCGAGTGGGATCACGGCCGCCAGCACTATCGCAAGAACTGGTGCGTGATGCGCGAGAAGTCGGTAACGCCGGTGCATGACGATTTCGTGCAGAAGACCCTTGACAAGCATTCCGGACTGGTTCGCCATCTGCGGCGCAAGTTCGAGGCGCTGCGCGACGAGAATCGGGTCGAAAAGCGCCAGACCCAGGGCGACGAAATCGATCTCGACGCGCTGATCGAGGCCATTGCCGATGCCAAGGACGGGCGCGAAATGAGCGACCGCCTGTTCGTGCGCCAGCATCGCGCCGAGCGCAACATCGCGGTCGCCTTTCTGGTGGACATGAGCGGCTCGACCAAGGGCTGGATCAACGAGGCCGAACGCGAGGCGCTGATCCTGCTGTGCGAGGCGCTGGAACTGCTGGGTGACCGCTACGCGATCTACGGCTTTTCCGGTACCACGCGCAAGCGCTGCGAGCTGTTCCGCATCAAGACCTTCGACGACATTTACGATGGCGAGGTGAAGGCACGCATCGCCGGCATCCGCCCGCAGGAATACACCCGCATGGGTTTTGCGCTCCGCCACATGACCAAGCTCTTGAACCAGGTCGAAGCCAAGACCCGCGTGCTGGTGACCCTCTCCGACGGCCGTCCGGACGACTACTTCGATGTCTACCGCGGCGAATATGGCGTCGAGGACACGCGCATGGCATTGCTCGAAGCCAGCCGCACCGGCATCCATCCCTTCTGCATCACCCTCGACCGCGAAGCACGCGACTACCTGCCGCACATGTACGGTGCGGCACGCTACATCATCCTGGACGACGTGCGACAATTGCCGGTTAAGGTCACCGACATTTACCGCCGCATCACGACATGAGACCGGACGAACTCAAGGCAGGGCTTTTCTACAGCAATGGCGCCTACGGCCGCACCTGGGGCGTGCGCCAGCTGGCCGAAATGGCCACCGACGCCGCGACCGGCGAAACGGTCTGTCACTTCAGGGGAATCGCCGGCACCTGCCGCCGCAAGAAAGGCCACTGCAGCAAGGCCGACTTCGCGCGCTGGGCAAAGTACCAGGTGGCGCTGCATGAAAACGACTGGAAACGGGTTGGCGAGGATGCCTCAGCCGTGGGCTGAACCCGCCTGATCCCCGCCTTCGTCGCCAGGCTGATCCGGCATTTCGTCAGGAGCCGGAACGGGCCGCGGTGCAAGGGTTTGCAGATAGTCCATCACCGCATACGTCAGTTCCCGGCAGCCTGAACCGTCCAGCGCCGAGATCACGAACACCTTTCCCTGCCACCCATAATCGGCGACGAATTTGGTCACCACGGCTTCGCGCTCGGCTTCGTCGACCATGTCGATCTTGTTCAGCACCAGCCAGCGCGGCTTGTCGTAGAGTTCCTCGTCGTACTTGCGCAGTTCCTCGACGATGGCGCGGGCTTCGTGCACCGGGTCGCCGGCTTCCCAGCGCGGCGAAATGTCGACCAGATGCAGCAGCAGGCGGGTGCGCTGCAGGTGCCGCAGGAACTGGTGGCCCAGCCCCGCGCCTTCCGCCGCACCTTCGATCAGGCCGGGAATGTCGGCAATGACGAAACTTCGCTCGCTGTCGACCCGCACCACGCCGAGATTCGGCGCCAGCGTGGTGAAGGGGTAATCCGCCACCTTGGGACGCGCCGCCGACACCGCGCGGATGAAGGTCGATTTGCCCGCATTGGGCATGCCCAGGAGCCCGACGTCGGCGAGCACCTTCAGCTCCAGCGCCAGTTCCCACTCTTCGCCCGGCTCGCCCAGCGTGTGCTGGCGCGGCGCACGGTTGATGCTGGATTTGAAATGCAGGTTGCCCAGTCCGCCCTTGCCGCCTTTGGCGAGGCATACTTTCTGGCCATCCTCGGCCAGATCAGCCACCACATCGCCGCTGTTGATATCGGTGAAAACCGTGCCTAGCGGCACACGGATGACGAGGTCCTCGCCTGCCTTGCCGTAGCACTGCGCGCCCCGCCCGTTTTCGCCTTTTTGCGCCTTGAAGAGGCGGGTGTAGCGAAATTCGATCAGGGTATTGATATTGCGGTCGGCGACGGCGAACACGCTGCCGCCGCGTCCGCCGTCGCCGCCATCCGGCCCGCCCTTGGGAATGTATTTCTCGCGGCGGAAGGACGCGCTGCCGTCCCCTCCCTTGCCTGCGATGACCTGGATTTTGGCTTCGTCGATGAATTTCATGTTGGGGTGGACCTAATTAATTCCGCACAAACAAAAAAGCCCCATCCGGCGGACGGGGCTTTTTCAGGTTTGGTCGGGATCAGGCCGCGACGGGCTCGATACGAACCACCCTGCGCCGGGCTGCGCCCTTGATCTCGAACTTGACCGTGCCGTCAGCCTTGGCGAACAGGGTGTGATCCTTGCCGATGCCGACATTGTCGCCGGGGTGGAACTGGGTTCCACGCTGACGCACGATGATGTTGCCAGCCAGAACGAGTTCCCCGCCGTAGCGCTTGACGCCAAGGCGTTTCGATTCCGAATCGCGGCCGTTACGCGAACTGCCGCCAGCTTTCTTGTGTGCCATGCTCTTTGCTCCTTAAGCGGAAATGCCGCCGATCTGCACTTCGGTGAAGGACTGACGATGGCCCTGGCTCTTGCGATAGTGCTTGCGACGACGCATTTTGAAAATGTGGATCTTTTCGCCGCGTGCCTGATTGAGCACCGTGGCCTTGACCGTCGCGCCCGCCAGCATGGGAGCGCCAACCTTGACGTCGGCGCCTTCGCCTACCATCAGGACTTGGTCAAAAGTCACTTCGCTGCCAATTTCGGCATCCAGCTTTTCAATTTTCAGTTTGTCTCCGGCGCACACGCGATATTGCTTGCCGCCGGTTTTGATGACCGCATACATAGTGGGGGTCTCCGACCAGTTCGAACCCAGGAAAGCCCGCAATTCTAGCGGCGTTATATAGACAAGTCAAACCCTGCGAAGCATTGAATCAGGTGCGATGAAAAAGCCCGTCGTCACTGCTACCATTGCAGCTTCATCCAATAAAAAACATACCTATCGTGTCTCTGGAGAGCCTGCAATCCTTCATCGGCGACGACATGCTCGAAGTCGACCGCGTCATACGCGAACGCCTTTACTCAGATGTCGTCCTCATCCGCCAAGTATCGGAATACATCATCAACAGCGGCGGCAAACGCCTGCGGCCCGCGCTGGTGCTGCTTTCAGCGGGCTGCTTCGACTATTCCGGCCGCGCGCACCACGAACTGGCCGCAGTAGTCGAATTCATCCACACCGCGACCCTGCTGCACGACGATGTAGTCGACGAATCGGAGCTGCGGCGCGGACGGGAGACAGCCAATGCCCTGTTCGGCAACGCTGCCAGCGTGCTGGTCGGCGACTTCCTTTATTCGCGTGCCTTCCAGATGATGGTGTCGGTCGACAACATGGAAGTCATGCGCATCCTGTCCGACGCCACCAATACCATCGCCGAGGGCGAGGTGCTGCAACTGCTTAACTGCCACGACCCCGACATCGACGAGGAAAACTACCTGCGCGTCATCCGCTACAAGACCGCCAAGCTGTTCGAGGCTGCCGGGCGGCTCGGCGCCGTGATCGGTGGCGGCACAGAGGAAGAAATAGACGCGCTGGCCCGTTACGGCATGCACCTCGGCACCGCGTTCCAACTGATCGACGACGTGCTCGACTATTCCGGCGACTTTCTCAAGACCGGCAAGAATATCGGCGACGATCTGGCCGAAGGCAAACCCACCCTGCCGCTGCTGTATGCGATGAAGCATGGCAGTGCCGAGCAGGCTGCCAGCATCCGCCAGGCGATCGAGCATGGCGGGCTGACCGAATTCCAGAGTGTGCTCGCTGCGATCAAGGACACCAATGCCCTGCAGTACACGCGCGATCAGGCGCAGCGCGAAACCCGGATCGCCAGTGAAGCAATTTCTGCGTTGCCGGATACAAAATACAAGTCAGCTTTGCTACAATTGGCGGCCTTTGCGGTTGACCGAAGTTTTTGACCGCAAATTTCCCGTCTGTTTTTCTTTTAAAAGCGGGCACGTACAGCAGGGATCATGCCTTGTTGTCCAGCCGGCAATCTGCCTCGGGGTGTAGCTCAGCCTGGTAGAGTACTGCGTTCGGGACGCAGGAGTCGGAGGTTCGAATCCTCTCACCCCGACCATCTACGCGCCTTACGTCCGGAGTATTGCGTGCTCAAGATTCTCCTCCTGCTTGTCGTCGGCCTGGTGGCATACGCCATCCTCAAGAAATACAGCCGTTCCCTCAACGCTCCGCCGCCGCCCACCAGCGTCAAGGCGCCCGAAGACATGGTGAAGTGCGCTCATTGCGGGGTAAATCTGCCGCGCAGCGAGGCGATCTTCAGCAAGGGCGATTTCTACTGCACTGTCGAGCATCAGAAGCTGGGCAAGAAGTGAACGCGGGGGCGGTACCCTCTTCACCTGCCCGGCAAACAACCCCCGGGTATTTCGCGTCGCACTGGCGCAGTCTCGATTATTTCAATCTCTACCGCCTGACGCTGGCAGCCGCATTGGCTTTTACCGGCCTGCTGTTCGGCGATTCCGATCTGTTTCGCAGCGGGGCGGGCGAGCGTTTCGGGCATTATGCGTTTTCCTATCTGATCATCGCCGCGCTGTTCGTGCTGGGCATCCGCGCCCGCTGGCCGATATTCCAGATCCAGCTCACCACCCACATCATCGCGGACATCATTTTTGTCGTCCTGCTGATGTCCACCACCCCCCGTCTGGCCGGTGGCCTCGGCCTGCTGCTGGTAATCTCGATCGCCTCGGGCGGCCTCGTCGGCAGCGGGCGGCTGACGCTCCTTTATGCGGCCATGGCATCGATTGCCGTGCTGCTGCAGCACGGCCTGATGCTGCTGAGCGAAAACCAGAGCACGGACAGTTATTTCCAGATCGGTCTGCTGTGCATGGGTTATTTCGCGACCGGCCTGCTGGCGCATGGACTGACGCAGCGCGCGCTGAGGTCGGAGACGCTCGCCGCAAAGCAGGCGGAAGAACTGGCACTGCTGAACCGCATCAACGCCCTGGCGATCGAAAACTCCCCCGACGGACTGCTCGCCATTCAGGGAGACGGCATCGTGCGGCATGCCAGTCCGCGTGCGCTCAAGCTCGTGGGCAGCGAAGCGGCGATGATTCCGGGACAAACCCGGCTCAAGGATTGCGCGCCCGAACTGGCGCAGGCCCTCTCCCTCTGCAGGTCGCAGCCGGAGAGGGCGACACGGCCAATCACGACCAGGGGGGGGCGCATCCGCGTAAGGTGCATTCCCCTGACCACCCAGGATGACAGCCAGGTGCTGATCCTGGAGGATGTCAGCCTGGCCGACGAGGCGGCGCAGCGCCTGAAACTCGCGGCGCTCGGCAGGCTGACAGCCAACATCGCGCACGAGATTCGCAACCCGCTCTCCGCCATCAGTCATGCGGCGCAACTGCTGCGCGAGGATGTCCACCACGACAGTCAGACCCGGCTGTCCGAGATCATCCAGAACAATGCCCAGCGGCTGAATCGTCTGGTTGAGGAGGTCCTGTCGCTCAACCGGCGCGACCGGCTCAACCCCGTGGCCTTCGACACCCGGGCCTTGCTGGCCATGATCGAGGAGCTCAGGCAGACTGAAGAAATTCCCGCGGGAGCCGTCATAGTGGATATGCCCGACTCAGTAAGATTCAGCTTTGATCCCGATCATCTGCGCCAGATACTGTGGAACCTGCTGCGCAACGCCTGGCGTTTCAGCCGCAAGCAGGCCGGAAGTCTGCGCCTGAGCTTGAAAAAGCAGGGGGACCAGATTCAACTGATCCTGCGCGACGATGGCCCGGGTGTGAGTGCCGAACACCAGGAAAAACTTTTCGAACCCTTCTTCACCACCGACGCGCAAGGCACCGGCCTCGGCCTATTTCTGGCGCGCGAACTGGCCGAAGCCAACGCCGCGCAACTCGCCTATCTGCCGGAAAATGGCGGCGCTGCGTTTCAGCTGAGCGTTCGCCAGTCGGACTGAGCCTGCCTTCCCCCGCCGTCATGCCTGCCCCCCGCCCCCGCGTACTCCTGGTCGACGACGAGCCCGACCTGCTCGACCTGATGGAACTGACACTGGTCAAGATGGGACTGGACAGCGAACGCGCGGCCAGTGTCGCCGAAGCGCACGCCCTGCTCAGTGCGGGGCATTTCGACCTCTGTCTCACCGACATGCGCCTCACCGACGGCGAGGGTATCGAAGTCATTCAACGCGCCAATTCGCTGAGATCGCCAGTGCCGGTGGCGGTGATTACCGCGTTCGGCAGCGCCGGAAACGCGGTGGCCGCGCTCAAGGCGGGGGCGTTCGACTACCTCTCCAAGCCAGTGGCACTCGACCAGCTCCGTGCCTTGGTCAAGTCCGCACTGAGGATTCCAGACGTCCCTGGCAAAGCGGACGAAGTGCGTGCGCTGGTGGGGGAATCCCCGCTCATCCAGGAGGTCCGCACCCGCATCGGCAAGCTCGCCCGCACCCAGGCCCCGGTCCACATTTCGGGCGAGTCGGGCTGCGGCAAGGAACTCGCCGCGCGGCTTATTCATCGCCTCGGCAACCGCGCGGACAAACCTTTCGTTGCCGTCAACTGTGGTGCCATCCCGGAAACCCTCATGGAAAGCGAGTTTTTCGGTTATCGCAAGGGCGCCTTTACAGGTGCCGAATCGGACCGCGACGGGTTCTTCCAGGCGGCCGACGGCGGCACCCTGTTTCTCGACGAGGTCGCCGACCTGCCGCTGTCGATGCAGGTCAAACTGCTGCGCGTGCTGCAGGAAAAGAAAGTGCGCAAGGTCGGGGCCACTGCCGAGGAAGCGATCGATGTCCGCATCGTCAGCGCCACCCACCAAAACCTGTCCGCGCTGGTGGAATCCGGGCGCTTCCGGCAGGATCTGTATTACCGCCTCAACGTCATCGACCTCGCCCTTCCCAGTCTGCGCGAACATGCCGAGGATATCCCTCTGATCGCCCGTGTGCTGCTCGACAAGCTCGGCGGCGAGGATGTGAAAATCACCGCGGACGCCGAACGCGCACTGCGCGCCTACGCCTTTCCCGGCAACGTGCGCGAACTGGAGAACACACTCGAACGGGCGCTCGCCTTATGCGACTCACGCGCGATCAGCGCGGCCGATCTCAGCCTGGCACCGCTTGAATCCGCCTCGGTCAATCTGGCGCCCGGCAGCAAGTATCCACTGCAGGATTTCCTCGATCAGACCGAGCGCAGCGCCATCATGGAAGCGCTGGAACAGACCCGCTACAACAAGACCGCCGCGGCCAAGCTGCTCGGCGTCACCTTCCGCTCGCTGCGCTACCGCCTGGAACGCTTGGGTATCGAGTAGGGCCGTCTTGCCCGATGACTGCAACCTCGCCGTTCACGCCCCTGGGTGAAGGGAATTTTCATGCCCGCCTGAACCAGGTTCAGGGGCTGGCCATCGTGCTCTTCAGCTCCCCACATTGCGGCGCCTGTCGCGCCTGGAAACAATTGCTGCCGAGAGCGCTGGCGGAATCGGACGTGCAGTTTTTTGAAGTCGACGTGGCGCAGGCGACGGGGGTCGCCCGCTATTACGACATCTTTCATCTGCCGACGATTTACCTTTACCGGGACGGCCGGTTCCACGCCGAACTGCAGGCCGAAGCACGAATCGACAGCATCCGCACCGCCACCCACGCCCTGATCGCCGCTCCGGCACAGGACGAACCCTGAATCCGGGCACGGCAGTCACGCGCAATCCCGGTGACGTAAGCTGACCGCTATAGCAGCACCGCCAACAGGTAAGTCACGTAAAGGGCGCCGTTGACGAACAGGTGCCACACGCGCAATCCGCCCGTGATGGCAGCCCAGCGCAGCCAGAACGCGGCGATCAGGGTGATCAGCACGCCCAGCAGCACTTCCTTTTGCGGCGACCAGGGCGTGAGCGAAATGCCGATCGCGGGCAAGAGCGTGCCCTGGAACACCATCGCGCCGGTGATGTTGCCGAACGCCAGCGTGTCCTTATGCTTGCGGATCCACAGGATCGAATTCACCTTTTCCGGCAGCTCGGTCGCGATCGGAATGATCATCAAGGAGAGCAGCAGCGCGGAGATGCCGATGATGGGGGCAGCCAGCTCGACGCCGTGGATGAAACCCTTGGCTCCAGCGACCAGCAGCGCAAGGCCCAGCGCCAACTGCACCACGATAAAGAGAAGATTCTGCGGCAAACCCAGGCGGGTCAGCAGCATCGGCGAACCGGCCTCGGTGGCGTGGCCCTCCTCCACCAGCTTGGACGACGCACGCAGGGTCAGCATGACGTAGAAAAAGTAGATCATCACCATCACGAAAGCGAGTGCGCCGCGTACCCAGCCCTCTCCATGCGGCACGAACATGGCGACAAAGGCCAGGAGGAACGCTATCAGGAAGAAATCCAGGTCGCGCTTGAGGCCGGTTTTCTCGGGAGTGAGGTGTCCCTTGATGCCACGACGTTTCAGCACCGCCACGCTCATCAGGAAAAGCGAAAGCGTCGACAACATCAGCGGCGCCCCCAGAATCGCGCCCACACCGATTTCTTCATTGGTGACGCTGTCGCCGGTGGTGGCGAAGATCGCCAGCAAAGGCACCAGGGTTTCCGGCATGGCGGTGCCGACGGCGGCAAACAGGGAGCCGGTCACGCCTTCGGAGATGTGCAGCTTTTCGCCCAGGTGTTCGAGGGCGTTGACGAAGATTTCGGCCGCCACCAGGATGAGCAGCAGATAACCAAAGAGTTCAAGAAACAGCATGACATGGCGCCCAGAAGAAAAACCGGATTCTAGCAGCCCAGAACGGTCGCCCCCTGACGCCGTTTCGACCCCGGCCAATATCAGGTTTCATGCCGGCCCTCTGGCACGGCAGTCCGGACCGAACAGCCCATTACCTCAAGGCATGGCGCCCGACGGCAGCACGCGTCCTGCGACGCAAGACCGCCGACTCAGAATCCGGCCAATTCGCGTCCCAGGAACATCACCGCGATCGTCAGCAGTCCGAGGCTGAGGTTGATTCCGATCAGCATGCGTATCTGCCCGAGCGCGGCGCCGCCGGCTTTCCAGTCCTGCTGGCCGACGGCGCGCCTGAGGCGCTTGTACGGCGCAAAAAACACATGCACGAAGATCAGCATCATGATGACGCCCAGCACGAGCATGGCGAGGGCATAAAGCGGAGCGGCCGCACCGCCGATCTTCATCAGCATGTGCAGTCCGGTCGCCAGAATCAGCGCGACTGACAGCCACACCCAGGGAAAGAACTTGCCGAACACGCCGGCCCACAAGGTCAGCCGCTGAGGCGGCTCCAGCACGCTGGCCGCCACCGGCCGCAGCGCCAAGTAGGCGAAGAACATGCCGCCGACCCAGACGACGACACCCAGTACATGCAACATCAACGCCAGATTCAAGATATTTCCTTTCAGAACAGGGGGGCTTGATCGAGGACGAGTCTAACCGGGGCAAAGCTGCGCCGGTGCTGCGGACAGGCGCCGTGCGCCTTCAATGCGGCCAGGTGCGCTGCGGTACCGTAGCCCATGTGTTGCGCAAAACCGTAAGCGGGGTAGTCCTGGTGCAGACGACACATGAACTGATCGCGCGCGGTCTTGGCCAGAATCGACGCCGCCGCGATCGCAGCCACCTTGTCGTCGCCCTTGACCACCGCCTGCGAGCGCCATGCCCAGTCGGGACAGCGGTTGCCGTCGACCCAGACATCGTCCGGCGCGCGCCCCAGTCCGGCCACTGCACGCTGCATCGCCAGCAGAGTGGCCTGCAGGATGTTCAACTGGTCGATTTCGGCAACGCTGGCTTCCGCCACGCACCAGGCGGCGGCGCGCAGACGGATCTCGTCGGCCAGGCGTTCGCGTGCGGCAGCGGTAAGTTTTTTCGAATCGCGCAGGCCATCGATCGGGCGGTCGGGGTCGAGCATGACGGCCGCGGCTGTGACCGGCCCCGCCAGCGGGCCTCGGCCG
>JBGSTQ010000156.1:0-7415 GCA_041736375.1 Thiobacillaceae bacterium | reverse complement strand
CTCGATGCGATCGTGGCCTGGCGCGGCAGCATGCCGGTCAGCGCCAGGCAGTTTCTGGGCGAGGTCGAACACATCGCCGGCCAGTTGCCGCCGGGGCGGCATGTGCTCAACCTGTGCAGCGACCGCTACCGGTTCACCGTCGCCCTGGCGGCCTGCATCGTCAGCGGCCGGATCAGCCTGCTGCCCTCCACACACACCCCGGAGATGGTCCGCCAGATGCAGTGCATCGCACCGGATGTCTTCTGCATTGTCGATCAGGGTGCTGACAGGGGCGGCACTGATTTGCCCACCTTCCGCTATCCCGAATCCATGCCGCCCCCCGCGGCCGACCCGGCTATTCCCGATATCGACTGCGGGCAGGTCATTGCCCAGGTCTTTACCTCCGGGTCCTCCGGCGTGCCGGTGCCCCATGTCAAGCGCTGGGGCAGCCTCGTGCGCAACGTGCAGGCGGAGGCGGAACGCCTGGGCATCGGCGCCGCCCATGCGATCCTCGGCACTGTCCCGCCGCAGCACATGTATGGCCTGGAATCCACCGTCCTGATGCCGCTGCAAAGCGGTGCCGCGCTGCATGCCGGCCGCCCCTTCTACCCGGGGGACATCTGCGTCGCCCTGGCGAGCCTGCCGTGTCCGCGTGTACTGGTCACCACTCCTTACCATTTGCGCGCCTTGCTCAAGGATCAGGCCACGCTGCCGGCGGTCGACCAGCTTCTCTCGGCCACCGCCCCGCTGTCGCAGGACCTGGCCAATGAGGCCGAAGCCCGTTTTGGCGCGCCGCTCCACGAGATCTACGGCTGCACCGAGACCGGACAACTCGCATCCCGTCGCACCACCGCCGGCGCCGAGTGGCAAACCCTGCCAGCCGTGCATCTGCGCCGCGAAGGGGAGGTGATCTGGGCCGAGGGCGGGCACATCGACAGCCCGACCTGCCTCGCCGATGTCATCGAACTCACTGGCGACGGCCCGGTGTCGACGACTTTCCTGCTGCATGGCCGCCACGCCGATCTGGTCAACATCGCCGGCAAGCGCACCTCGCTGTCCTACCTCAACCATCAGTTGAACGCCATTCCGGGCGTGCAGGATGGCGTTTTCCTGCTGCCCCGCGAGGACAGCCCGGACAGCATCGGCCGCCTCACCGCCCTGGTGGTCGCCCCCGGGCTCACCCCGGCAGCCCTGACCCAGGCCCTGCGCGAGCGCATCGACCCCGTCTTTCTGCCGCGTCCCCTGCTGTTCGTCGATGCCCTGCCGCGCAACGCCACAGGCAAGCTCCCCAGGCAGATCACCCAGGAACTGCTGGCCACCCTGCAGTTCCGGGCCGCGACCGGGATGCCGGCATGAGCGAACACGTCATGCCCTTGCCCATCCCCGCCGACCACCCGGCCTATGCCGGGCACTTCCCCGGCCTCCCCATCCTTCCCGGGGTCGTGCTGCTCGATGCGGCGCTGCATGCGCTGGCGGCGCAACTGGGCACGCAGGACGCAGGCTGGCAACTCAAGTCGGTGAAGTTCCGTAGCCCGGTCCAGCCCGGCGAGTCCCTGACCCTGCACGCCACCGAGTCGCCCCCGGGCGGCTTCCGCTTCGAGATCCGCTGTATTGATGTCCGTGGCGACGAACGCAGCGTAGCGAGTGGCAGCGTGGTTTTTTCGCAAGTGACACTGGCATGACCGCACCGGAAATGGCGCGTCAGGCCTCGCCGCAAGCGGAATGGGCTGTTCGCCCGGAGCGCAGCAATCGGGCCATGCTGCGCCTGATGACCTGGTTCTCCCTGCGCCTGGGGCGTGCCCCAGCCCGTCTGGTCCTGGCCGGCACCAGCCTCTACTTTCTGCTTTTCGCACCCGCCGCCAGGGCCGCTTCCCGTGCCTATCTGCGTCGAGCGCTGGATCGGGAGCCCACCTTTGCCGACCTGTTCCGACACTTCCACAGCTTTGCCTCCACCATCCACGACCGGGTCTTCCTGCTCAACGCCCGCTTTGACCTGTTTCGGGTGGAGGTGCACGGCGAGGATGTCATCCAGGAAGTGCTGGCCGCCGGACGCGGCGCCTTCCTGATGGGGGCACACATGGGCAGCTTCGAGGTGGCGCGCGCCATCGGCCGCCGCCAGCCCGGCCTCAGGGTGGCCATGGTCATGTACGAGGAAAACGCCCGCAAGCTCAATGCCGCGCTAGCCGCGATCAACCCGGCGGCGGTGCAGGAGATCATCCCGCTGGGGCAGATCGACTCGATGCTGCGGGTGCAGGCCAGCCTCGACGAGGGCATGGTGCTCGGCGTGCTGGGCGACCGCACCCTCAGCGACGACCCGACCTTGCGCGTCCCCTTCCTGGGGGCGGACGCCGAGTTTCCGGCTGGCCCCATGCGCCTGGCCACCATGCTGAAGCGTCCGGTGCTTTTCATGAGCGGTCTCTATCTGGGCGGCAATCGCTACGCCATCCACTTCGAGCGGCTGGCCGATTTCAGCGACGTCGATCGTCCGGGGCGGGATGCCGCCATCCGGTCCGCGGTGGTGGCCTACGCTGCCTGCCTGGAGCGCCATTGCCGCGCCGCCCCCTACAACTGGTTCAACTTCTTCGATTTCTGGCGCACGAAGGATGCCGGCTAGGACATGACGCGACCCCGCTTTCGACTCTGTGCCCTGGTCTGGCTGGCGCTGCTGGTCACCCCCATCGTTCAGGCCGCCCCGCTGAGTATCGCCCAGCTCATGGCCAGTCTGGCGAAGCACCCGCAAGGCGCGGCCACTTTCACCGAGAAGAAATTCATTTCCATCCTCGAGCAGCCGGTCGAGTCTTCCGGCGAGCTGCTGTTCGTCGCGCCGGCCCGCCTGGAAAAGCGCACCCTGAAACCGAAACCCGAGATCATGGTGCTCGACGGCGACACCCTCACCCTTGAACGCGGCCAGCGCAAGCGCGTCCTGCAGCTCAAGGACTACCCGGAAGTGGCCGGCATGATCGAGAGCATTCGCGCCACCCTGGCCGGCGACCGTCAGGCACTGGAACGGGTCTACCACCTGGCCCTGGACGGCGGCAATGAACGCTGGACCCTGGTACTCACTCCACTCGACCCCAAGGTCGGCGCCGTCATCGCGCGCATCCGGATGGAGGGGGTCAAGGACGTGGTGCGCAGCGTCGAGATACTCCAGGCTGATGGCGACCGTTCCTTGATGACCATCGAGAAGCGGGCGTCGCCGCAATGATCCACCCGCGTCGCCGCGGCATCGCCGCCATCGTGCTATGGCTGATTTTTTTGCTGGCCTGTGTCGGCATCATCAGCCGCACCCACTTCACCACCGACTTGTCGGCGTTTTTGCCGCGCGCCCCCACGCCCGAGCAGCAGCAGCTCATGGACCAGCTCAGCGACGGTCTGGCCTCGCGCCTGATTCTGGTTGGCATAGAAGGCGCCGACGCACCCACCCGTGCCCGGCTTTCCATGCAAATCGCCCAGCGTCTGCGCGCCGATCGCACGTTTGTCAGCGTCAATAATGGCGAGCCCGTCAACACCGAGCGCGACCGTGCTTTCCTGTTCGACAATCGTTACCTGTTGAGTCCGGCGGTGACGCCTGAACGTTTTGGCGTGGACGGCCTGCATGCCGCCTTGAGCGACAGTATTGATCTCTTGGCCTCGTCTGCCGGATTACTGGTCAAATCCCTGCTGCCGCACGACCCGACCGGGGAAATGGTGCAATTACTCGAGCAGCTCGACAGCGGCACCCAGCCGAAACTGGTGGAGGGTGCGTGGGCATCACGCGATGGCACGCGCGCCTTGATGCTGATGCAGACGCGTGCCGCGGGAAGCGACACCGATGCCCAGCAACTCGCCATGGCCGCCATTCGGCAGGCGTTCGACCAGGCGTTGGACCAAGCCCCCGGCGCGACCCCATCCGCCAAACTAATGATGACCGGTCCCGGCGTGTTTTCGGTGACGTCACGCGACACCATCAAGCGCCAGGTCACCCGCCTGTCCATCATCAGCCTTGTACTCATCGCAACGCTGCTATTGCTCGTTTATCGTTCCTTCAGCGCCCTGGCATTGGGCTTGTTGCCCGTTATCAGCGGTGTGCTGGCTGGCATTGCGGCGGTCAGCCTGGGCTTTGGCGCGGTGCACGGCATCACCCTGGGATTTGGCACCGCCCTGATCGGCGAAGCAGTAGATTATTCAATCTACCTGTTTGTGCAATCGGAACAGAACAGTGCGGATCATCAAAACCGGATCAAGCGCTTCTGGCCCACCATTCGCCTCGGTGTGCTGACGTCGATAGCTGGCTTTGCTTCGTTGCTGCTGTCCGGCTTTCCCGGTTTGGCACAACTCGGATTGTATGCCATTGCCGGGCTGATCGCGGCCGCCACGGTGACGCGCTTCGTCCTGCCTGCGCTGCTGCCCGCGAACTTCCGTATTCATGATGTATCGGCTATCGGTCTCACCTTGTCGCGCGTAGCACAACGCGCGGCTGCACTGCGCTGGCCTGCGGCGATCGTGTTGCTGGCGGCCTGCGCCATCGTGGTCGAGAACCGCGCCAGTTTGTGGAACGACACAATCGCGTCACTCAGTCCGGTGTCGCAAGCCGATGTGGAACTCGATACCCGCTTGCGTGCCGACATGGGCGCGCCGGATGTGCGTTACCTGGTCGTCGTTTCCGGTGCCAATCAGGAATCCGTATTGCGCGCCGCCGAGCGGGTTTCCACGCTGCTGCAAGCACAAGTCGAGAAAGGTGAACTTGCCGGATTCGAAAGCCCTAGCCGTTATCTTCCCAGCGTGGCAACGCAACGCGCACGTCAGGCCAGCCTGCCTCCCCGCCCGCTGCTGGAAACACGCCTGACGCAAGCCGTTCTAGGCTTGCCGGTGCGTGCGCAACTGTTTACGCCGTTTCTGGCCGACACCGCCGCCGCGCGCAGCCAGCCGCTGCTGCAGGCAGGCGATCTGCAGCAGACCTCCATGGCGATGGCGGTCGATGCTTTGCTCATCCAGCAACGGGGGCAATGGCGTGCCTTGTTGCCCCTGACCGCGCCCGAGGGGGGCAGCATCGACGCCGATCCGGTTCGCGCTGCCTTGAGCGCGATCCCCGATGTGCTATTGGTGGACATGAAGGCCGAATCGGACAGCTTGTATTCCGGCTACCTGCATGAAGCCATTGTGCTGTCGCTCGGCGGGCTGGTTGCCATTGTCGTGTTGCTGTTCGTGGTTTTTCGCTCGCCCATGCGCGTGCTGCGCATCATCGCGCCGTTGGCAGCGGCGGTCATGACCGTCACGGCGGGATTAAGCCTGTTTGGCCAGCAGATGATCATTCTGCATTTGGTGGGTTTGCTGCTGGTGGTCGCAGTGGGCTCCAATTACGCCCTGTTTTTTGATCGGCCCGATCCACGCACGCCGATCTTGCCGCGCACGCTGGCCTCGATGCTGTTTGCCAGCCTCACCACCGTCGCCGGTTTTGGCCTGCTTGCGTTTTCCGACGTATCCATCCTGCAGGCGCTGGGCGTCACCGTAGCACCGGGCGTCATCCTCGCGTTGATCTATTCGGCGATTTTTGCCCGGCAATCCGATGCCTGCCAATCCAATGTTTAATTTAGCCTGGCAACCCACCCTGTTGATCCGCGCATCCATCGCGCTGCATGGGCTGGCGTTGGTGGCCGTGATCGCCGAACCCGCGCAATGGCGCTGGGTGTTGGGCGCCGTGGTCATCAACCACCTGTTGCTTACCGCCGTCGGCCTGTGGCCGCGCAGTAACTGGCTGGGACCGAACTGGACGCGGCTGCCCGCCGCCGCCACAGCCAGAAATGAAATCGCCCTGACCATCGACGATGGCCCCGACCCCCTCATCACCCCGCAGGTGCTGGATATTCTGGATCGCTATGCCGCAAAAGCCACCTTTTTCTGTGTAGGCGAAAAAGCGGCACGCTATCCGGATTTATGCCGGGAAATCGCACGCCGTGGCCATGCCGTGGAAAACCATAGCCAGCACCACCACCCCCATCATTTTGCCCTGCTGGGCCCGCGTGGTTTCATGCGCGAATTACAGGCCGCACAAAGCACCCTCAGCCGGATTACCGGTCAGCGCCCCGTGTTTTTTCGCGCCCCTGCCGGCCTGCGCAATCCTTTTCTAGCCCCGGTGCTGGCGCGACTCGGCTTGACGCTCGCCAGCTGGTCGGCGCGGGGTTTCGACACCCGGATCGGTGACGCCGAGCGTGTCAGGACTGCGCTGTTGCGTGGGCTGCGGGAGGGCGCTATTTTGCTGTTGCACGATGGCAATGCGGCACGCTCAGCCCGTGGCATTCCGGTTATTCTCGACGTGCTGCCAGCAGTGCTCGAGTCGGCGGCGGCTGCCGGACTGCGTTTTGTCAGCTTGCGGGACGCCCTTTCATGACCGCCACACTATGCATGAGTCGGCGCTGCCGCACCCCGGAGAACAGGCCATGAAAAACAGTCAGCAAGCGCCCTGGTACCGGCAGATTGCAGCGGTGATCACCCAGCATGGGGTTCTGAAAGGGATAGGCACGCCGCTTTTTATCGGCCTGTTTTTTGGTGCGTATTTCTACGTGCTCAAAACCCCGGCCTACCCGACCACGGTGATGCCCTTTATCTGGCTGGATCGGATGATCAGCTTTCAGCCGTGGGCGATGTCGGTGTATGTCTCTTTGTGGGTGTATGTTTCCCTGCCCCCGGCTTTGATTGCGACGCGACGCGAACTCTATCGCTATGGCATGGCGATGGCCGGAACCTGCCTGGCGGGGCTGATTGTTTTTTACTTCTGGCCCACCGCGGTCCCCGCAGCCGATATCGACTGGGCCCGGTATCCTGGCGTGGATTTCCTTAAAAACGTCGATGCCGCAGGCAATGCCTTTCCTTCGCTGCATGTCGCCACGGCCCTGTTTTCGGGTATCTGGCTGGATCACCTGCTGCGTCGATTCGGCGCGCCGCCGTGGAGTCGGCTGTTCAGCTGGTTGTGGTGCATCGGCATCATTTATTCCACCCTCGCCACCCGCCAGCATGTGGCGGTGGATGTGTGGGGCGGCCTCATGCTGGGGGGAGTGGCGGCCTGGCTGTCATTGCGCCAGCGTGCATACGCAGCGCCAACACCCGGCCGGATTTGAAGGAAACCGGCGGTGGGAACGATTAATAACGCACTCCATTTGGATGGGTTTACCTGTTGAATTCGCTCTGGCTTTCCCATTTCACCGCTGCAAGCTGCCTTGGCCACGGCGTGGAAGCGACGCTGGCTGCCCTGCGTGCGCAAAAGAGCGGGCTGGCGCCCTGCACCTTCGAGACGGTGACCGACCTGGCGACGCATATCGGTGAAGTGGCCGGCGTCGACCAGTCGCCTTTGCCGGCCAGCCTCGCCGAGTACGAGTGCCGCAACAACCGCCTCGCCTACCTGGGCCTGCGCCAGGACGGCTTCAGTGCTGCCGTCGGCGCCGCCGCCGCCCGCTACGGCC
>JBGSTQ010000150.1:0-2619 GCA_041736375.1 Thiobacillaceae bacterium | reverse complement strand
AAACGGCGGTCAGCAGGGTGGCGAACACCAGCAGCCGCCCCTGCGGACGCCGGCGACCGCTGGCCACGATCAGCGCGGTCAGCCCCAGATAGGCCAGCGCAGCCAGGCTGTAGCCGATGACGGCCAGCAGGGTCAGGGTGTTCGACATGAGCGGCGGTTAAACGGCACGGGTCAGCGTACGCCTTTGCCCCACAGCACGACCTGCACGGTCTGGAACAGCACCATCATGTCGAGGAAAAGGCTGTGGTTTTTCACGTAATACAGATCGTACTGCAGTTTGTGCAGCGCATCCTCGACCGTGGCGCCATAGGGATAGCGCACCTGCGCCCAGCCAGTGATGCCGGGTTTGACGGTATGGCGGATGCCGTAATAGGGAATCTGCTGGGTCAGGTCCTCGACGAAGTAGGGGCGCTCGGGGCGCGGACCGACGAAGCTCATGTCGCCGAGAAAGACGTTGAAGATCTGCGGCAGCTCGTCGATCCGGGTGCGGCGGATGAAACGCCCCACCATCGTGATGCGGCTGTCGTTCTGGCTCGCCCAGCGCGGTTTGCCGTCGTGCTCGGCGTCGCTGCGCATGCTGCGGAACTTGAGGATGGTGAAGGGGCGGCCGCCCTGGCCGACGCGTTCCTGGCGGTACAGCGCCGGTCCCGGGCTCTCCAGCTTGATCAGCAGCGCGGCCAGCGCCATCACCGGCAGGGTCAGCAGCAGCATCAGCAGGCTGATCAGGAGGTCGAACAGGCGCTTGACCGTATCGCGCAGCATGCCCTGGTTGAAGCCCTCCGCCAGGATCATCCAGCTGGCATTCATCGAGTCGAGCTGCAGGTGGCCGTTTTCGCGCTCGAAAAAGCTCGAAAGTTCGACCACATTGATGCCGCGCAGCTTGCATTCGAGCAGTTCATCCACCGGCATGCCGCCACGACGGTCGCGCAGGGCCAGGATGATCTCGCCGATCTGCAGACGGGTGGCCAGCTCCGGCAACCTTTCCTGGGTGTCGAGAATGCGAGCATGGTCGACGAAATGATGACTCCCTCCCATGGGGAGGTAGCCCATGACCTGGATGTTGCAGGCCGGTCCGCGTTTGGTCAGCAGGGTTTCGACATGCGCGGCGCGGCTGCCGGTGCCGATCACCAGGACCCGGGTCTTGAGCGCGCCGAAGCTGGTCCAGCGCAGGAACAGCAGGCGGCTGGTCAGGATGCCGAGCAGCGCCAGGCCGAACGAGATCAGGAAGGCGCCGCGCCCGACCAGCAGGGCCGGAAAGAAGTAGAACACCAGGCTCATCGCCACCAGACCCAGCCCGAAGCTCATTCCCAGCCGGTTCAGCAGTGCGCGAACCCCGTGTTGCCATTCCAGGTCGTAGAGGCCGGCCGCGGTCATCAGGCCGAGCATGATCAGGGTGAAGGCCAGCGCCTTGGGCAGCAGGGGCTCCAGCTCGCTCGAAACGCCGCCGTCGAGAAAGCGCGCGCTGACGCCGAGATAGATCGCCCCGCCGAGGATCAGGGCCTCGATCAGGACCAGCAGCAGCAGGTTGAGGGGCACGTAGTGCCGGAAAAAACGGATCAAGGCTGTCGGCTCAAATTAGACGTTCAACATTGAGCGAGCATCTTCCATGCCAGGCGAACTGACACTGGTGCGGTCAGGGCAGGGTGCGGACCTGCGCCAGCCGCAGCCGGCGCGGGCTGCCGTCGGCCTGCAGGCGCTTCATGCTGCGTAGTTCGCTGGTCGGATAGACGGTGATTTCGACCGTTGCGCGGGGATCGTTGATGGTGAAGTGCGGAAATAGCCGGCCGCCGGGGTCGGCGCTGCGCTGGACGCCGGCCCGGTAGCCCGGGACTTGCCGCATCAGCAAAAATTCAACTTCTTTTTCATGGTCGGTAAACAGTTGCAGGTTGATGTCCGAGTGTCGCCCTGCTGTGCCATTGAGGACGGAACCGGTCAGATGGGGGTCGAATTCGGACAGCATTTCCATGTATTCGAGCGCCGTCTGCTTCATCACCGACTGGCGAGCGGAGATTTCGTCAGCCTGATACAGCGCCTGATAGCTGCGCAGGGCCTCGTCGATTTCCTGGTTGTCGGGCAGGTTGCGGCTGTCCGGTGCGCCGAGCTGGCGCGCCGCCTTGCGCTTGGCGCTGCCATAGTCGAGGCTGCCATCTTCGGCCAGCATTCGCGCCGCCGCATGGGCAATGCGGCGGCGCATCTCCTGATGTTTCATAGTGCGGTTCCAGGCTGGGTCGGGGCGGGCGGTTGGTCAACCGGGTCGTCGACCCCGGGGAAAAGGTCGTCCCCCCCCAGGGTGGCTTCATTGGGCAGAAACTCCTGATAGAAGTGTTCCAGCAGGCCGCGTTCACCCTCGGGCATGCTCAGACCGGTCAATGGATCAATGGTCAGGCTGACGACGCCGGGAGGAGCGGTCCAGCCGCTCTGCGGGACCTTCTTCAGGGCCCTGGCCATGAAATTGATCCAGATCGGCAGCGAGGCCTGCGAGCCGGTCTCGGCGCGTCCCATCGAGCGCGGCTGGTCGTAGCCCATCCATGTGATCGCGACGAGCCTGGGCGTGTAGCCGGCAAACCAGGTGTCGCGCGCATCGTTGGTGGTGCCGGTCTTGCCGGCGATGTCGCGGCG
>JBGSTQ010000141.1:0-4887 GCA_041736375.1 Thiobacillaceae bacterium | reverse complement strand
CGGATCGGCAGCGCGCCGTCCATCACGATCAGGCCTCGCATGTGATTGAGCTCGGGGCGGATGTCACCGCGCAGGTCGCGAAATTCGCCGGAGTCGATTCCGGACATAATGGTCATGCCCGCCTTGCGCTCGGCGATTTCGAAGGTGTGGCGCGCGGCGAGGGAATCGCGCAGGGCGACCTGCAGGTTACCGGCGCGGTCCAGCACCACGGCGGAGACGTTGTAGCCATCCTTGCGGCAGGCCTCGACCGCGGACATGGCGATGTCGCGCGCGAGTTCCAGACCGATCTGTTTCACCGGCAGCACGTCGGGCTGGGCGGCGAGGGCGGGCAGGGAGGCGGCAAGCAGGGCAAGCGGAAGCAGGATTTTCATCAGGGCTCCTTCGTCGTTGTAAAAACCGGTCGACCCGGCGGCGCGGCCGGTGTTCCCGGCTGCGGAGGGCGCCTGCCGGGCGGTATAATCGCCGGCTTGATTCTATGCGGTTGTTGCGATGCAAGAAAAATACCTTCCCTCCGAAATCGAACGCGCTGCCCAGGCGAAATGGACGGCCAGCCAAGCCTACCGTGCGAGCGATACGTCCGAGCGCCCCAAATACTACTGCCTGTCGATGTTCCCCTATCCGTCGGGCAAGCTGCACATGGGGCACGTGCGCAACTACACCATCGGCGACGTGCTGGCGCGCTACCACGCCATGCGCGGCTACAACGTGATGCAGCCGATGGGCTGGGACGCCTTCGGCCTGCCGGCGGAAAACGCCGCGATCGCCAACAACGTGCCGCCCGCCGCCTGGACCTACGCCAACATCGACCACATGCGCACCCAGCTGCAGGCGCTGGGATTTGCCATCGACTGGTCGCGCGAGCTCGCCACCTGCAAGCCGGACTATTACCGCTGGGAACAGTGGCTGTTTACCCGCCTGTTCGAGAAGGGCGTGATCTACAAGAAGATGGCGACGGTCAACTGGGATCCGGTCGACCAGACGGTGCTCGCCAACGAGCAGGTGATCGAGGGCCGCGGCTGGCGTTCCGGCGCGCCGGTCGAAAAGCGTGACATCCCGATGTATTTCTTCCGCATCACCCAGTACGCCGACGAGCTGCTGTCCGGCCTCGACCGCCTGCCGGGCTGGCCGGAGCGGGTGAAGACCATGCAGGCCAACTGGATCGGCAAGAGCGTGGGCGTGCGCTTTGCGTTTAGGGTATCTGCCGAAGGCGGAACAACGTCCCCCTCTCCCCTCGCGGGAGAGGGCCGGGGTGAGGGGGAGGACTTACTCTGGGTGTTCACCACCCGCGCCGACACCCTCATGGGCGTGACCTTTTGCGCCGTCGCCGCCGAGCATCCGCTCGCCGCGCGCGCCGCTGAAAGCAATCCGGAGCTGGCCGTCTTCATCGCCGAATGCAAGCAGGGCAGCGTCGCCGAAGCCGACATGGCGACGATGGAAAAGAAGGGCATGGACACCGGTTTGAAAGTGGCCCATCCGCTCACCGGCGAGGAAGTGCCGGTGTGGGTCGGCAACTATGTGCTGATGAGCTACGGCGAAGGCGCGGTGATGGCGGTGCCGGCGCACGACGAGCGCGATTTCCATTTCGCGAAAACCTACGGGTTGCCGATCAAGCAGGTGATCGGTGTCGAGGGTGAGACATTCTCGCTCGACGGCTGGCAGGAGTGGTACGGCGACAAGACGCGTGGACGGTGCGTCAATTCCGGCAAGTACGATGGTCTCGACTACGCGGCTGCCGTGGATGCCATCGCCGCCGACCTTAAATCGCTCAAGCTCGGCGAAAAGAAAACCCAGTTCCGCCTGCGCGACTGGGGCATTTCGCGCCAGCGCTACTGGGGTTGCCCGATACCGATCATTCACTGCGACCATTGCGGCGACGTGCCGGTGCCCGCTGACCAATTGCCGGTGGTGCTGCCGGAAGACGTGGTACCCGACGGTTCCGGCAACCCACTCAACAAGCGCGCCGATTTCGTCAACTGCACCTGCCCCAAGTGCGGCGGCGCGGCGCGGCGCGAGACCGACACCATGGACACCTTCGTCGAGTCGTCGTGGTACTACGCGCGCTACGCCTGCCCCGATTTCGACGGCGGCATGCTGGATGCGCGGGCGAACACCTGGCTGCCGGTCGACCAGTATAT
The DNA here is from genome assembly GCA_041736375.1 of Thiobacillaceae bacterium. GTDB lineage: Bacteria > Pseudomonadota > Gammaproteobacteria > Burkholderiales > Thiobacillaceae > Thiobacillus. Next base: position 2,752 of record JBGSTQ010000141.1, on the reverse strand, counting down.
CGGCGGCATCGAGCACGCCATCCTGCACCTGCTGTATGCGCGCTTCTTCCACAAGCTGATGCGCGACGAGGGCTTGGTTTCCAGCGACGAGCCGTTCGCCAACCTGCTGACTCAGGGCATGGTGGTCGCCGATACCTATTACCGCGAGGCGGAGGGTGGCAAGAAGACCTGGTTCAACCCGGCCGACGTCGAGTTGCGCGACGGCATTGCGTTCCTCAAGTCCGACGGTCAGCCGGTCATCGTCGGCGGCACCGAGAAAATGTCGAAATCGAAGAACAACGGCGTCGACCCGCAGGCGCTGATCGACCAGTACGGCGCCGACACCGCGCGCCTGTTCACCATGTTTGCCGCGCCGCCGGAGCAGAGCCTGGAGTGGTCGGACGCGGGCGTCGAGGGCGCGCACCGCTTTCTCAAGCGGCTGTGGAAGGCCGCATTTGACCACCTGCAAGTGCGCGGTAGCGTTACCGCTTATATGAGTGGAGATTTGGGCAACTTAAGCGATGAAGCTAAAGCTCTGCGCCGCCAGCTGCACCAGACCATACAGAAGGTCGGCGACGACATCGAGCGCCGCAAGCAGTTCAACACCGCGATTGCGGCCGTGATGGAGCTGATGAACGCGCTGGCCAAGCTGGAGGGCGACGACGCCATGACCCGTGGCATGCGCCAGGAAGCGCTCGAAGCGGCGGTGGCCATGCTCGCCCCCATCGTGCCGCATATCGCCGAGGCGCTGTACGCCGAACTCAGGCCGGGTGCGGCTCTGGCCTGGCCGGAGGTGGACGAGGCCGCGCTGGTGCAGGACGAGATCGAGCTGATGCTTCAGGTCAACGGCAAGCTGCGCGGGCAGGTCCGCGTGGCAGCGACGGCCGACAAGGCAGCGATCGAAGATGCCGCGCTGGCGAGCGAAGCGGCGCAGAAATACCTTGAAGGCAAGCCGCCGAAAAAAGTGGTGGTGGTGCCGGGGCGTTTGGTTAATATCGTCATATGAACCGTCGTTTTTTCCTTGCCGCCTTGCCGGCGGCGCTCGCAGCGGGGTGCGGTTTCCAGCTGCGCCGCCCGGTGGGTATTCCGTTTGCCAGCCTGTATGTCGACGCCTCGCCGGGTAGTGCGATCTCCCAGCGTATCCTCAGCTCGCTGGCGGCAGACAAGCACACCCGCCTGGCTGCGACCGCGGCCGAAGCCGAAGCCGTGTTGAAGATCAACCAGGAGAATCGTGGCAAGACCATCCTTTCGCTGTCGGGCGCGGGACGCGTCACCGAATACCGGCTGGGTTACCGCCTGAGCTACAGCATCAACGGCAAGGGCGAACGTGTGCTGGCGGCGCCCGAGGTCATAGAGCTCTACCGCGACATGACTTACGACGACTCGCAGTTGCTGGCAAAAAAGGCCGAAGAGCAATTGTTGTATCGCGACATGGTGGAGTTCGCCGCTATACGCATCCTGCGCCGGCTGCAAAGCATCAACCCCGGCAACCGCACTGAACCGCAAAAACCCAGTTGACCGCTGACGATTTCATGAAATTCTTCATGAAGGCCGGCTTTTCGGCTTTCACTTCGAGGCTTCTGGCTTGAATATCCCCGTGGACCGTCTGCCCGATCAGCTTGCGCGCGGCCTTGCCGCGCTCTATGTGGTGGTAGGCGACGAGCCGCTGGCAGCGCAGGAAGCGGCGGATGCCATCCGTTCCGCCGCAAGGTCGGCGGGACATACCGAGCGCAACGTCCATACCGTGCAGGGGCGCTACAACTGGCAGGGTATTTTTGCCAGCGGCGAAAATCTGTCCCTGTTCGCCGAGCGGCGCCTGACCGAAATCCGCATTCCATCGGGCAAGCCCGGCGTCGATGGCGCCAAGGCGCTGGAGACCTATGCGGCCAGGCTGCCGGCCGATACCCTGACCCTGATCAGCCTGCCGGGGCTGGACTGGAAAACCATGCAAAGCCGCTGGTTCACTACCCTGGCGGCGGCCGGTGTGGTGGTCGAGGCCAAGCCGGTCGACCGCGCGCAGCTGCCTGCCTGGATAGACCGTCGCCTGGACAGGCAGGGCTTGCGTGCCGAGCGTGCCGCGCTGGACTTTCTTGCCAGTCAGGTCGAGGGTAATCTCCTTGCTGCGCAGCAGGAAATCGACAAGCTCGCGCTGCTGCTGCCGCCGGGAGCGGTGACGCTGGCCGACGTCGAACATGCCGTGGTCGATGTCAGCCGGCTCGAGGCTGACGCGCTCCAGGACGCCCTGTATGCCGGCGATGGCGCGCGCTTCGCTCAGGTGGTGACTGATCTGCGAGACAGCGGCGAAGCCGTGCCGGCCATACAGTGGCAGGTGTCGGCAGCGGTGCAGCTGCTGCTCAGGCTAAAATTGGCTGTGGCAAATGGCGACAGCTTGCCTGGCCTGATGCGGACGCTGTGGGGACGTGACAAGCAGCGCGCGCCGCAGATCGAACGCGCGCTCAAGCGCCTGAGCCTTACGCGGATCGAGAACGCGCTGGCCGACCTGGCACTGATCGACCGCCAGGCCAAGGGGCTGGAGCGCGTGGGTGACCCGTGGGACACGCTGCTGCGAATCGGCATGGTGCTGGCGGAACCCGCTAACAATGGAAAACGATGATGGACGTTAAGAATTACATGCAGACGGTGGGCAAACAGGCGCGTGTAGCCGCGCGCGCGATTGCCCGTGCCGACACCAACCAGAAAAACCGGGCGCTGCTGGCGATGGCGGCAGCGATCCGCCGCGACGCCGCCAAGCTGCTCGCAGCCAACGCACTGG
>JBGSTQ010000381.1:0-2190 GCA_041736375.1 Thiobacillaceae bacterium | reverse complement strand
CAGCGTGGCGAGGCCGCGCGCCGCCAGCACGCGCGGGATCAGTTCCAGCGTCGCGTCATCCATTGCCTCGGTGCGGCTCGGGCCGGCGTTGACGTGGCAATGCAGGCAGGTCTGGTTGCAGCGGTACCCGAGGTTGACCTGCAGGGTACCGAGCCGGCCACGCTGCAGCGCGGGGAAGTCCGTTGCCTGAAGAAGGGGGAGGGTGTTGTGCATGGAACGGCGGGATTCGGTGCTTTGCGCGATACAGGCATTTTGCATCAGGCAGGCGTGCTTGCGCAGATTTCCATCGCGAAGGGTAAGGTGTCCGGGCGACTGGTCAAATCGCGCCATTGCCGTGTTTTTGTTCACCGGGGATCATTCGAAATATTCCCCCATGGAGCCGCCCCGATGATCAAGATTCTGATTGCCTTTTCCACCTGCCTCGCCCTGCTTGCCGCACCGGTTCATGCCGATGAGAACCCCGCCGTGGTCGAGGCATTGTCCGGCTATCTGGACTTCACCGAATACGGCAGCAGCCTGATCTGGCCCGAGCAGATTCCTAGGGATGACTGGAAGAAAGTCTTCATCGTCGATGCGCGCGACGCCGCGCAATACGCGAAGGAACACATCCCCGGCGCGATCAATATCGACTGGCGGCAGGCTGTGGCGCGCCGCGCCGAACTGCCGAAGGACCGCATGGTGGTGATGTACTGCAACTCCGGCTCGCTGTCGGCGCAGGCGGTGTTCGCCCTGCGTCTGCTCGGTTACGACAACGTCAAGGTGCTGCAAGACGGCATCGAGGGCTGGAAGAAGAAGGGCGGCTTCGAAGCCCACGCGCGCGCCAGCCGGCCCGCCGGACATTGATTGGACGCCGCCGATTACGACGCCTGGTATGCCACCCCGCGCGGACGCTGGATTGGCGAGACCGAATACCGGATGGCCGCAAACGGCCTGGCGGCGAAATCCGGCGAGTCGCTCCTGGATGTGGGCTGCGGCACCGGCTGGTTCACCCGCAAATTCAACGACGCCGGGCTGGCGGTTTGCGGCCTTGACGCCAACCCCGAATGGCTGGCTTTTGCGCGAGCCCATAGCGATCCCGCGATTCGCTGGGTGACGGGTGACGCCCGGCTTCTGCCTTTCCCCGACTCCAGCTTCGACCAAGTGGCATCCATTGCCGCACTCTGTTTTGTCGACGACGAGCGGCTGGCCGTGGCCGAAATCCTGCGGGTGGCGCGTGGCCGCTTCGCCATCGGCTGGCTCAATCGTACCAGCCTGTTGTACCGGCAAAAAGGCCGGCACGGCGGCAGCGGCGGCTATCGCGGCGCACGCTGGCATAGCGCGCGCGAAGTGCGTGAGCTGTTTTCGGGATTGCCGGTGAAAAACCTGACCCTGCGCTCGGCCATTTTTCTGCCTTCTGGAACGGCGGGTGCCGTCTGGCTGGAGCGAGCCGTGCCCAAGGGGCTGCCATGGGGCGGAATGTTGCTGGTGGCGGGAGAGAAGGCCTGATTTGTCGCGCATCGGGCCTGGCGGGATTAGGCCTTAGCACCCATTGCCGCCATCAGGCCGGCCCGCTAATGTTGCTTCCTTTCAAAGGCAGGAATTCCCATGTCGAATCAATCCCGCATCCTTGAGTTGCGCCAGGCGCTGTCAGGCGTCATCGTCGGTCAGGACACGCTGCTCGACCGCCTGGTGATTGGCTTGCTCGCCGACGGCCACGTGCTGGTGGAGGGGCTGCCGGGACTGGCCAAGACGACGGCGGTGAAAACCCTCGCTGCCGCCATCCACGGTAGTTTCCGCCGCGTCCAGTTCACCCCCGATCTGCTGCCGGGCGACCTGACCGGCACCGACATTTATCACGAAGGCCAGTTCGAGTTCATCGAAGGCCCGCTGTTCCACGAAATCATCCTCGCCGACGAGATCAACCGCGCCCCTGCCAAGGTGCAGGCCGCGCTGCTGGAGGCGATGCAGGAGCACCAGATCACCGTGGGCGGGGTGACGCGCCCCTTGCCGCCGCTGTTCATGGTGATGGCGACGCAGAATCCGCTGGAGCAGGCCGGCACGTATCCGCTGCCGGAAGCCCAGCTGGATCGTTTCCTCCTGCATGTGGCGCTGGATTACCCGAGCGACGCGGAGGAGCTCGACATCCTGCGCCGCGACCGCGCGCATGCGGCGAGCGCTGGCCATGTCCCCGTCACAGCGGTGATCGACACC
>JBGSTQ010000128.1:0-4760 GCA_041736375.1 Thiobacillaceae bacterium | reverse complement strand
GCGACGCCCTGGTGGCCAAGCTGGCGGAAAAGGCCCGCGACGTGCGCATCAACCAGGGCCTGGACGAGGCCGCCGACATGGGCCCCCTGGTCACGCGCCAGCACTACGAAAAGGTGAAGGCCTACGTCGACCACGGCGTGCAGGAAGGCGCCAAGCTGGTGGTGGACGGCCGCGACTTCAAGCTGCCCGGCCACGAGGACGGCTACTTCATGGGCCCCTGCCTGTTCGACAACGTCACCCCGGAGATGAAGATCTACCAGGAAGAGATCTTCGGCCCGGTGCTCTCGGTGATGCACGTCCAGAACTTCGAAGAGGCGCTGCAACTCATCAACGACCACGAGTTCGGCAACGGCGTCGCCATCTACACCCGCGACGGCGACGCCGCCCGCGAATTCACGCGCCGCGTGCAGGTGGGCATGGTGGGCGTCAACGTGCCCATCCCCGTGCCCATCGCCTTCCACAGCTTCGGCGGCTGGAAGCGCTCGCTATTCGGCGACCACCACGTCTACGGCCCGGAAGGCATTCGCTTCTACACCCGGCTGAAGACCACCACCACGCGCTGGCCGGCGGGCACGCGGGTGGCGGCGGAGTTTGTCATGCCGACGATGAAGTAAGTGGGGCGGGGTCCTGGGAAAACGCGGATTTACCCGTCACCCTGGCGGTGCGTGGTTGTTGCCGCTTTAGCGGCTTTACAAGCACGGCCAACCCCTTGCGGGTGAAGCCGGGGTCCAGGGTGTTGATTTTTCTGGATTCCGGCCCTTCGGCTGGGCGGTCGCATACGACTTACGTCAACGGCATCCGCTATGCGCTGATTACCCGTCATCCGGAGAAAAGTTGCGTTGCTCCTTGCCGAATAGGTCACCCTGTTTAAATGGGTGCAAATGGATGCAGCATTGGTGTCCATGATCCCATCGAATGCCGTTCAGCGAGTAGGGAGGAAAAGCGAAGCGCCTTCCGCCGTATGCATCCGGCGCAATGCGCTGCGCTTCTTGGCGCCCTACGCGGGCTAAGCGGACTTTGATGAAACCAATCGATTTAGTCCGCAACAGGGTAGTCAGCGGTCAGTCAGAAAACCGAAGCTGACCCTTTTAATGTTACTGGACTATTCACGGGCTTTGCTGGGGCAGTTCCTCAAGGGCTTCGCACATTGACCGGCCAACAACCGGAATGGATGAACTGGAGCCAGAGGCAACTATTAGGAAATTCCTAATGGTTCACCAGGAGGGTGCCCGGAAGGCATCCGCTTCTACATCTGCCTGAAGACCACCACCACGCGCTGGCCCGCCGGCACCCGGGTGGCGGCGGAGTTTGTGATGCCGACGATGAAGTAAGAGGGCTGCGGAGTCTTGTGGGGAAATCCGTGTTTGCGCCTAGTCGCGCTCAGGTCCTAGGGTCTGGGTACCGAGCGACGGAAGCGCAGGCACAGGTGGCGAAGCGCGAAATGCGGGCCTACGAGACGTAGCGACTAAGCAGGCAACACATCGGCCTTTGCGGATATAGGAAATAACTGAGGTCTGTCCCTAGTTGTTCGACACTAGTTGTTCCATGTTGAAGAAGCGGGTGTCATAGCACAGAACGTGTGAGCATCCAGAACACAGCAAAGCTCACCATCCAAGCCACAATGGCAACCAACATAATCACTGCTAACGCGGCCTCGTGCCAGAAGATACGGTCGCGCAGCTTATTGAAGATGCCGCTGAGTTTGAGTGCGAGCTCAGTGCTCTCACGCTTAAGCGCATTCTCATGCCTATCGACCTCATCGGAAATGACTGACAACGAGTGCCTCTGATTCCAGACTGCAATGAATAGTAAAGCGCAAAAAATCGTTGCCCCCACCATAACTGCGATGTTGACCCATATCTGCCCACTAGTCGTCGAAGCTTCCTTGAACTGAGTTGCGACGACGATTGTAGATATTGGGATTCCGAGCAATTGCCCTTGAATATCTGCAAGCGTCTTGTGAATTTTCGCGGTGTATTCAATTCGAACTGCTTCCGCTTGGTCGCGTATCTTTTCGAACGAGAACGATGAGGCAAAGAGACCGTATCCGTCCTCAAAGCGAACATACAGTTCGTCAATTTTTGACAGTAGGCCAGAAAAGCGATCTCCAGTGTTGATGTCCGCCAACATTTCACAAACCGCTGTGGAACATATCTCTCGTCGCTGTCCGCTATGCCCATCGTCAACTTCAAGCGCAGCCACGAGCCTCTCTGCGGCGACCATGTCAAGCTTCTGCAAGGCAGATCTGCCATAGCGAACAGGGACGTCGAAGCGCCCATTCCGAAGGAAGATCAACATTCCCTTCCGGTGGTCGAACAGTGCTGCAGAAGACTCGAATGCCACAACAAGACGTTTGACCATTGCGAGTCGAATACAGAGTTCAGCCCCACTCTCCCAGCTAGCCACATCGTCATCGATCACATACCAACTGTATTCCGCCGTTCCCGCGGCAACCTCATGGTTTTGCAGTAGCTTTTCGACAGAAGGAACGACCAGCCCAACCGCTGTGCGCGGGGAACCAAAGCCTAGTTGGAGGACATCACCAACATTAATGTTTTCTGGATCACCCTTCTCAACAAGGCAGGGATAGCTATCAGCATTATCTTCAGACAATAGATCGCGCAGCTGCTCCGCTTCGGTCTGGTCCTCTACCCTGAGCTGGCCATACAGGCGCCCGTCCCGCCATTCGCGGGACTCCATCCGCCGAAACAATTTTACAAGTTCAGCCAGCGAGATCTTCGTCTTGGGCATCTAACACGAACTCTGCACGGAGGTTTGCCAGTACATCAGCGGGGAGATTTCGGATGGTAAGTGTTTCGTCGTCTGGGTTGAACTGGATGGTCTGATCCTGAATCGCTTCACGGTCGAACTCGAGCTTCCAGTTGCCAGCTTTGGCCGAGAATCGAGTCAGGCCATCGAGTCCTCGCTTCTTAGGGATAAATCCGTCTGAAATTGGAGGGTCGAATGATGCCAATGCCGTCTTCAATAGCTCTGGATTCTCTGCCCAAACACGATTCGCAAGCTCTGAAAGATCCAGTGGCTGCTTGCTCGTTGCTCGTTCGTCAGCAAATCGGTAGACCTCTCGCAGCAAGTTTTCGCGCTCCGCTTCAGGCAGGCGTTGTTCTACCGCAAACGATTTGACGGCTTTAACTAGGTTGCGTGTGTCATTGAGATCTTGTTGTACCGTGGAGCAACCGAGGAAACGCTGAAAGTACAGGGAAACGTCGTTCTTCTTCCCTTTCAGGAAGCTGATGTACCGTTCTGTATCCCCAGCAGCCCAAGTCGTGAAATTTACCCGCCCCGCGAAGCGGATGCCCTCAACATCAAGGTGAGGTGCTCGGACAACCTTGAGATCTTCATTTATGGTTGTGCCCGACTTGTTGTTCAAAATCACGACCACAAGCCAGCGTGCATTGCCCCCAGCCGACTCAGCAATAAGCACATGCCCACCGGTTGCAAAATTCTCGCCGTCGGATTTGTCCTTTAGGACGCGCATCAACTGCAGGGATATATCGAGAAAGTCTGCATCCGCGTCATTGCGCAGGGAAAGTAGGTGGGGTTCAGCAGATACAGGCGTGAGTTCCGGATCGAATTTTCCATAGCTTTTCGATTCTCGACTGCTGTAAACATCATGAACCTGATTGACTAAGGCTTGCAGCGGCTCTTCCAGAACATCCAGGCTGGCACGTGCCTCGATCACGCGAGAAGGAGCTCCGGCATCCTTCTCAAGCTTATGGATAACAGCATTTAGTAATTGTTGTGGCATCACACCCCCTCATTATTCGTATGGTTATTAATTGTAAGTGTGTATCGGACATACGCGCATTGGGTTTCAGAACAACCGGGGACAGGCCACAGTTTTCTCCCAATGTCCGCAAAGGCCGAACCACAGCCCATCAAACAGCCTGACTCGACCGTCTGCCTAGAAGCACAGCCCCCCGCACGGGGCCGCCCCGCCTCACTCCACAGCAGTATGCGAAAACAGATTGATCACCACCACCCCCGCCAGGATCAGGCCGATGCCGATGATCGCCGGGGTATCCAGGCTTTGCTTGAAGTAGAAGGCGCCGATCAGGGCGAGGAGGACGATGCCGACGCCGGACCAGACGGCGTAGACGACGCCGACGGGGATGCTGCGCAGGGTGAGGGAGAGCAGGTAGAAGGAGATGGCGTAGCTGATGATCACCACCACCGAGGGCAGGAGCTTGGTGAAGCCCTCGGCGGACTTGAGGGCGCTGGTGCCGATCACCTCGGTGACGATGGCGATGCCCAGGTAGAGCCAGTACACGGAGGTCTTCACGGCGTTCAGAGCCCGCTCAGGGCCAGGTGAGGTAGCGCCGGTATTCCCAGTCGCTTACCGAGCGGCAGTAGTCGATCCACTCCGGGCGCTTGGTGGCGAGGAACTCGGCGATGTAGTCCGCACCGATGGCCTCGCCCAGCACGGTGTCCGCTGCCAGGGCGTCCAGGGCCTGGCCCAGGGTCTGGGGCAGGGTGGCGACGCCGCGCTCGGCGAAGTGTTCCTCTGGCCATTCGTACAGGTCCTCGTCGATGGGGGCGGGGGCCTGCATGCCCTGCTCCACGCCGTCCAGCATGGCGGCGATGGCGGAGGCCAGGGCCAGGTAGATGTTGCTGCTGCCGTCGGTGAGGCGGTATTCGATGCGTCCGCCGGTGACCCGGGCGACGGTGGTGCGGTTGTTGTCGCCCCAGGCGATGTGGGCCGGCGCCCAGGTGGTGCCGGACAGGGAACGCCCCACCACCAG
>JBGSTQ010000126.1:0-8572 GCA_041736375.1 Thiobacillaceae bacterium | reverse complement strand
GGCTCGGGTGCTGGCGCAGGACGGGGCACCGGCGCCGGCGTGGGGGCGGGTTGCGGAACAGGAACAGGCTCGGGAGGAGGTCTCGACACCGGAGGGCGCACGGCGCACGCGGAAAGCAGGAGACACAGCAGCCAGGGACTTGCACGCAACCACATCACGGGTGAAGATGGCTCACGAAAAATGAAGTGAGGCCGAGTATAACAATGGATACCCGAGGACTAGGCTGGCTGATGATGGAAGCCGGGATTGCGCTGGGATTGTTCGTGTTTATCGTCTGGTGGACGATGAGGAAATGAGCTGAAATGTCCTGGTTTATCGGGCTGGTACTTTATTACTACTACCCGGACAAACAGCTTGTGCTTCTCCGATATCGATTAATATTTTTTTGACCGCAGATTAACCGTGCTTATACGGTGATCGGGGGTTGAACTTTAATGAAATATAAAAGGAGACAGCATGAGCATCACGATCAAGCCGACCATTCTCGCCATCGCCATACCTGCGATCGGTGCTTTTTTCTCGGCATCAGCCCACGCCGACGAGCCAAGCTGCTTTTATGAGAGCCGATCTGGAGACACTGGCAATATTGAGTGCGCCACTTACCATTCTGAAATCAGCAATACCCGCGCTTTTCTTGAAACCGTAGTCAAGCGCGGCAAGTGGACCAAACCCTCGCTACGGCCGGTGATCCTCGATGTGCGCAGCACCCCGGAGTATCGGGCGGGCCATCCCGAGCACTCCTACAACGTGCCGTATCCCTACATCTACCAGGAATGCAAAGATGTTGGGCCAGACGGTAAAGTAACGAGCGCAGACGGGCTAACCGAAAATGACCGTACGGTTGATGGTGCCTGCGTCTCCGCAAATTCAACATTGTCGCAACTCCCCCAGGACTTCGTGGATTATGTGAAGAAACTGGTCCCGAACAAGGACACCCCGATCTACACCATGTGCCGTACCGGTGTGCGTAGCGTGGGTGCCGCCAACAGGCTGGAGGAAGCCGGCTACACCAATGTGCGTAACATGTGGGAAGGCTTCGTCGGGGTTTATCTGAAAGCGCCTTTCTACGTTCGCGATGCTAACGGTGTTCCAGTCGTTCCTACGAAGACGGAAGACTTGCCAGTCGACCTCAATCATGACGGTGTGCTGAACGATCTGGACAAGAACGGCTGGCTCTATCACCTCGGGCTGCCCGTCGACACCCGCCTTCTGCCGCCGCTGATCTACAAGCCGAGGGCTGATACCTACAAGTGGAACTGATCAGGTTCGACGAACTTACCACCCCGCCGCAAGGCGGGGTTTTTGTTTGCGCGTCCTGCGCGGGCACCTATGCTTCAGCGGTAATAGGCTAGTAAGTACGTTGAAGCATTCCAGACAGGAGCACCGACATGGCAAAACGCAATCTTCCCCTCTCCCGCGTCTATGGCCTTCTCGAAACCGGACCGGTGGCGCTCATCTCCACCGCGCACAAGGGCCGCACCGACATCATGGCCCAGTCGTGGCACACCATGATGGAGTTCGAGCCGCCGCTGGTGGGTTGCGTGATCAGCGGTCGCAACTTCAGCTTCGAGCTGCTGCGCGCCAGCCGCGAATGCGTCATCAATATTCCGACCGCGGACCTGGCCAAAAAAGTGGTGAAGGCGGGCAATTCGTCCGGGAGCGAGGTCGACAAGTTTGCGGCCTGCGGCCTCACAGCCGTGCCGGCGGCCGTGGTCAAGGCACCGCTCATCGACGAGTGCTATGCCAGTCTGGAATGCCGCATCGCCGACGGCGGATGGGTGAACAAATACAACTTTTTCGTGCTGGAAGTGGTGAAGGCATGGATCGACCCTGCCTGCAAGGATCCGCGCACCCTGCATCATCGCGGCAATGGGTCATTCATGGTCGCTGGCGAAACGATCAAATTGCGCTCCGCAATGAAATAATCCCTGCGGCCTGCTGGCCTGGCCCTGCATGCAGCCAATCGGTACCATGCCGGTGAAGCGGATGCCCGTGCATCCTTCCGGCTAATCAGAGAGGTCACCCATGGCAGGACAACCTGAAATCACCAACATGGCGCTGTTCTGCGATTTCGAGAACATTGCGCTCGGCGTGCGCGACGCCAAGTACGCGCAGTTCGACATCAAGAAGGTGCTGGAACGCCTGCTGCTCAAGGGCAGCATCGTGGTCAAGAAGGCATATTGCGACTGGGACCGCTACAAGGAATTCAAGGCGACCATGCACGAAGCGGCGTTCGAGCTGATCGAGATTCCCCATGTGCGCCAGTCCGGCAAGAACTCGGCCGACATCCGCATGGTCGTCGACGCCCTCGACCTCTGCTACACCAAGTCGCACGTCGACACCTTCGTCATCATCAGCGGCGATTCGGATTTTTCTCCGCTGGTGTCGAAACTGCGCGAGAACAACAAGTACGTGATCGGCATCGGCGTCAAGGACTCGACCTCCGACCTGCTCAGCGCCAACTGCGACGAGTTCATTTTCTACGACGACCTGGTACGCGTCCAGGAAGCGAAGAAAAGGCAGGTCGAGAAGAAGGCCCCGGTCGCCAAGCCTGCTGCCAGCTCGGCGAAAAGCGCCGCGCCGCGCACCGAGGAAGACCGCCGCCAGGGGGCCCTCGATTTTCTGGTAGAAACGGTCGAGGCGCTGATCGCCGAGCGCGGTTCCGACGAAAAGATCTGGGGCTCGATGGTCAAGACCACCATGCAGCGCCGCCGCCCCGGATTCACCGAGTCGGCCTACGGCTATCGGTCATTCCGCGAACTGGTGGAGGACGCGCAGAAACATAAACTGCTGGCGATGGTGCGGGACGAGAAATCCGGGCAGTACACGATCCGGCTGGCGGCGAGCGAGGAGTAGTGTCAGCAGAATCGGGGCGAGGCGCCCCTCCCACAACTGCGTTGGCAAGGTTTTGTGGGAGCACCCGCAAGGGGTAGGCCGGGGTTGTAAGCTGCTAAAGCAGCAACAACCTCGCTCCCCCGCCTCGGGGCGATCCGAAGGTGGTGTGCCGCGAACGCTGATCGCCCCGAGGCGGGGCTCCTACGCGGAAACTCGGGTGTCTAAGGTTGCGGAGCGCCGGACTTAATGTAGAACCCTCGGCATCGACAACGTGAAGGGGGGAATCTCCGCGTCGAACTTTTTGCCGTCCTCGGCCGCCATCTGGTAGCTGCCGTGCATGGTGCCGACGGGCGTGGCCAGTGCGGTGCCGCTGGTGTATTCGAAGCTTTCGCCGGGGCGCAGCAGGGGCTGTTCGCCGACCACGCCGAGGCCTTTCACTTCCTGGGTGACGTTGTCGGCGTCGGTGATGATCCAGTGCCGCGAAATCAGTTGCGCCGCCACGGTGCCGACGTTGGCGATGGTAATGGTGTAGGCGAACACGTAGCGGTCCGACGCCGGATCGCTCTGCTCTTCCAGGTAGGCGGTGTTGACGCTGATGTTGATTTCGTACTTCTTGCCTTCAGCCACAGGAAACTCTCGGGGAGTGGGGAAGCCCCGATTCTAACGCAATGATGTTGCACGCATAACTGCTAAAATAGCGCGTTATTTCAATCCCGGAGCTTCCCATGACCTACCGCATCGCCCCGTCCATCCTTTCCGCCAACTTCGCCAAGCTGGGCGACGAAGTCGACAACGTGCTGGCCGCCGGCGCCGACATCGTCCACTTCGACGTGATGGACAACCACTACGTGCCCAACCTGACCATCGGCCCGCTGGTGTGCGAGGCGCTGCGCAAGCACGGTGTCACCGCGCCGATCGATGTCCACCTGATGGTCAAGCCGGTCGACCGCATCATCCCCGACTTCGCCAAGGCCGGCGCCACCTACATCACCTTCCACCCGGAAGCGAGCGAGCATATCGACCGCACCATCGGCCTGATCAAGGAAAACGGCTGCAAGGCCGGACTGGTGTTCAACCCCGCCACCCCGCTCGACGTACTGGAATACACCCTGGACAAGCTCGACATGGTGCTGCTGATGAGTGTCAACCCGGGCTTCGGCGGCCAGAAGTTCATCCCCTACGTGCTGGACAAAGCTCGCGCCGTGCGCAAGATGATCGAAGACCGCGGCCTCGACGTGAAAATCGAGATCGACGGCGGCGTCGGCCCCGCCAACATCGCCGAAGTGGCGCGCGCCGGAGTCGACACCTTCGTCGCCGGTTCGGCCATCTTCGGTGCCGCCAAGGACAGCGACCCGCAGCGCTACAACAGCGTCATCGCCGCGATGCGCGCCGAACTGGCGAAGGTTTAAAACCGTAGGGGTCAGGATTCAGGAGTCAGGGGCTAGGGGGCTTTGTGCTTCGCGCCTTTGAATCAAAGCGTGGCCGCAGGCCGCACCTTCCCTGACCCCTGGTCCCTGAATCCTGACCCCTAGATAAAGATGAACTTCCCCCTCCCGATCAAGGCCGTCGTCATCGATCTCGACGGCACCCTGCTCAATACCGCGCCGGATCTCGCCCACGCCGCCGAACTGATGATGGCCGACCTCGGTCTGCCGTGCCCGTCGCTGGAAACGATTTCCACCTACATCGGCAACGGCGTGTCGCGCCTGGTCAAGCGCGTGCTCACCGGCGAGATGGAGGCCGAGCCCGATGCGGCGCTGTTCCAGAAGGCCATCGCCCTGTATCAGAAGCATTACGGCGAACATGTCTCGCTGCATTCGCGGCCGTTCGACGGCGTCGTCGAAGGCCTCGACGCCTTCAAGGCAATGGACCTGCACATCGCCTGCATCACCAACAAGGCCGCTCAGTTCACTCATCCGCTTTTGAAGGACACCGGCCTGTTCGATTATTTCGAGCTGATCCTGTCCGGCGACACCCTGCCCAAGCGCAAGCCCGACCCGCTGCCGCTGCTGCACGCCTGCGAGGTGTTCAAGGTCCGGCCGGCCGAGTTGCTGCTGATCGGCGATTCGCTCAACGACACCCAGGCCGCGCGCGCCGCCGGCTGTCCGGTGTTCTGCGTGCCTTATGGCTACAACCGCGGCCGGCCGGTCGCCGAGCTCGACCTGGACGCGGTGGTGCCGAGCCTGGTCGAAGCGTCGAAGATGGTGGTGAAGGCGTAATGGCAAGGGGTCAGGATTCAGGGAACGTGCCGCCGATGGCGACGCTGGTCTTGATCCGGCGCATGACGCGCTTTTCCCTGACCCCTGAATCCTGATCCCTGACCCCTAAAAATGACTGAACAAGAATTCTTCGATCTCGCCCGCCGGGGCTACAACCGCATCCCGCTGGTGCGCGAGATGCCCGGCGACCTGGAAACGCCGCTGTCGGTGTATCTCAAGCTCGCCAACGCACCGTATTCCTACCTGCTCGAATCGGTGGTCGGCGGCGAGCGCTTTGGCCGCTATTCCTTCATTGGCCTGCCGGCGCGCACCGTGATCCGCGTGCGCAATCATCTGCTGACACTGGAAACCGACGGTCAGGTGGTCGAAGAGCAGAACCTGCCCGACCCGCTGACCTTCATCGCCGGCTTCCAGGCGCGCTTCAAGGCCGCGCCGGTGAGGGGCTTGCCGCGCTTCACCGGCGGGCTGGCCGGCTATTTCGGCTACGACACCATCCGCTACATCGAGAAGCGGCTATCGGCCACGCGCAAGGACGACGTGCTGCACACGCCCGACATCCTGCTGATGCTGACCGAGGAACTGGCGGTGTTCGACAACCTCGCCGGCAAGCTCTACCTCATCACCCATGCCGATCCGATGCAGCCTGATGCCTATGCCCAGGGGCATTTGCGCCTCGCCGAACTGGCCGAGCGGCTGCACGCACCGGTGCATCTTCCGGACGAGCCGGTCGTGTCTGCGGACGAACCTCAGTCGGAATTCGGCGAGGCCGAGTTCAAGGCCGCGGTGCAAAAGGCCAAGGACTACATTGGTGCCGGCGACATCATGCAGGTGGTGCTTTCGCAGCGCATGTCGCGGCCGTTCAACGCCTCGCCGCTGTCGCTGTATCGCGCGTTGCGCAGCCTGAACCCCTCGCCCTACATGTTTTATTACGACTTCGGCGGCTTCCACGTGGTCGGCTCCTCGCCTGAAATCCTGGTGCGGCTGGAAGGCGACACCGTCACCCTGCGACCCATCGCCGGCACCCGCCCGCGCGGGCTGACACGTGAAGATGACCAGCGCCTGTCGGAGGAACTGCTGGCCGATCCCAAGGAATGTGCCGAACATCTGCAGCTGCTCGACCTCGGACGCAACGACACTGGGCGGGTCGCCGTCACCGGCAGCGTCAAGGTCACCGAGAACATGATGATCGAGCGCTATTCGCACGTTATGCACATCGTTTCCAACGTCGAAGGCAGGCTGAAGCCCGGGTTGTCGGCGCTCGACGTGCTGCGCGCAAGTTTCCCCGCGGGCACCGTTTCCGGCGCCCCCAAGGTGCGGGCGATGGAAATCATCGACGAACTCGAGCCGAGCAAGCGCGGCATCTACGCCGGTGCGGTTGGCTATCTCGGCTTCAACGGCGACATGGATCTGGCGATCGCCATCCGCACCGCCGTGGTTAAGGATGGAACGCTGTTCGTCCAGGCCGGCGCCGGCATCGTTGCCGATTCGGTACCCGAAAGCGAATGGACCGAAACGCAGAACAAGGCGCGCGCCATCGTGCGCGCGGCGGAGATGCTGCAGTCGTAGAAGAGATACAAAGATGTTCCGGGGGTGAATCCCCTGCCGCGATCGACCGTTCTTCGTAAATCATCCGTCGCATCGATGCGAGGCGCGGCTTCTACAGCAGAATTCTTGTGGGAGCGGCGCCCTCGCCGCGATTGCTGTCTGCCTTCGGGCAGTTTGCCTGGTCGGTCACCCTCTCCCCAACCCTCCCCCCCCTAAAGTGGGAGGGGCATTGTTGTAGTGGCGGGTCTGCGCCGCGCTGCTTACAGCGTGAACGCCACCCCGACCGCCAGCGTGTGGACGCCGCCGTCCAGCAGGTCGTAGGAGTCGTCGTCGTAAAGATCGAAGATGTAGTTGATCTTCAGCGTCGATTTTTCTCCGAGGATATAGTCTCCCCCCAGAGCGAACGAGTGCAGGCTGTTGTCGATGACCGCATCGACCGTACCCGTGGCGGTCTGAAGCTGCTCGTACACGATGCCGCTGGCGACGTCGCCCTTCGATCGGGTGTAGGTGTAGCTAGCGCTCAGGTTGAGCTTTTCGCTGGCGTCCCAGTCACCACCGAGGTTGAAGACGTAGGAATCGATCTTGTAATTGGGCTCGTCGACCAGGGTGAAGGCAACAGCCGGGTTCCAGCGCTGGACAGAACTCGAGAACAGATAGCTCGAGACATCGTCCTGCATCCAGTACAGGTTGCCGTAGACGTTGAGGTTGTCGCGCAGCATGTGATTCAGGCTCAGGCCGGCCGAGTGCAGGGTGCCTTCGAGTTTCTGGCTTTGGGATAAGGAGCCGTCACCATCCGTGAACGTGTTGTTGTTGTTCTCCCGTTTCTTGTAATCGTAGAAGCCGCTCGCCACCCACCCATTCGGCGAAGCATAGCTGGCCTTGGCTTTCAGCAGGAAAGCCTCCTCAGGTTCGATCACCAGTCCGGTTTTGTCCGACCAGATGTAGGACGGCTTCAATTCGGTGGTCCAGCCTTGCGCGGGGCGGGCACTCCACCTCAGGTAGATTTCGTCCGACACGGTGTCCTCGCGGTAGAGCGATTGCGGCGGTGCGATGCTCTGACCGCCGCTGCCCCATGTGAGGTCGCGCTCGCGGTCGAGGTGGCGCCAGCCTGCGGTGAAGCCGGACTTCATGGTCTCCGCCCGCCAGTTGGCCGACAGGCCGTAGTCCATCGAGTTGATGCTGTCGATGCGCGGCGCGATCAGGGTGGTCGTATTGATCAGCGTGTCGCCGAAGGTCGAGTCGTTGTCGTGGTTGTAGTACTTGATGTGGCCCTCGACCGAGAAGTCGGGCGAGACGTGGCCATTGAGCGTTAGATAGGCGTTGTCGGTGCTGATCCTGCCCTTGTTGTGGCCGCTGGCGGTTTCATAGGCAGAGAAGGAATCCTGCTCGAGCCAGGAGAGGCCGTAGCCGGCATTGACAAGCACGCGATTGTTGAAATTCTTGCTGATGCGGATACCGTGCGTGACCAGGCTGGTATCAGCGACATAGAACAGCGAGGCTACCGGTGAAGGGTTTGTGGTCCCTGTGACTTGCTCCATCTGCAGTTCGGGGGCGCTGTTGATGAATTCCTCGTAGGACACTTCATAGGCCAGCTCGAACAGTTTTTGCGGCGAGGCCGTCAGGGTCAGGCCGATGCGGTTCATGCGCTCGTCGACCGCAATGTTGATGCCGCGCCAGCGCTCTAGGCCCGCGCCGCCACCCCCCCCACCGCCGCCTCCCCCTTCAATCAAGTAGGCGACGAATTTGTTGCCATCGCGCTGGTAGCCCGAATAATCCACTGCAGCTGTCGCCCAGCCGCCGAGGACGTTCGGCTTGAGCTTGAGGCCTGCGTTGTAGGTGGTGCGGTCGATCCTGTAATGGGAGGTACCGGATTCGTCGAGGAAGCTGTTGACAAAACCGCCGCCACCTCCGCCACCTCCGCCACCTCCGCCACCGCCGCCACCCCCACCACCCCCACCACCCCCACCACCCCC
>JBGSTQ010000115.1:0-10865 GCA_041736375.1 Thiobacillaceae bacterium | reverse complement strand
GAGCCTTGCTGATGTCGGCCAGCGAGTGGCGCACGTCGCCGGCGCGGAAGTCGCGGTACACCGGCTTGGCGTCGGCCAGATGCGGATAGCGCGGCAGGAGGTTGACGCGGATCGCCTCGAACAGCTGGTTGAGGGACGTTCGCTCGCCGACGGCGATGTTGTAGACCTGATTGACCGCTTCCGGATTCTGCGTGGTGGCAGCCAGCAGATTGGCCTGGATGACGTTGTCGATATAGCAGAAGTCGCGGCTGGTTTCGCCGTCGCCGTTGACGTACACCGGCTCGTTCTTGATCAGGCTGGCGACCCATTTCGGGACCACCGCGGCATACGCCCCTTCAGGATCCTGGCGGCGGCCGAAGATGTTGAAATAGCGCAGGCCGATGCTCTCAGTCCCGTAGCAGCGGGCGAAGACGTCGGCATACAGTTCGTTGACGTACTTGGTGACGGCATACGGCGACAGCGGCTTGCCGATGACGTCCTCGACCTTGGGCAGGCCGGGGTGGTCGCCGTAGGTCGAGCTCGACGCCGCGTAGACAAAGCGCTTGACGTTGGCGTCGCGCGCCGCGACCAGCATGTTGATGAAGCCGGTGTTGTTGGAGGCATGGGTCAGCAGCGGGTCCTCGATCGAGCGCGGTACCGAGCCGAGCGCCGCCTCGTGCAGCACGTAATCGACATCCTTGCAGACGGTGTGGCAGGTGATCAGGTCGCGGATGTCGCCGCGCTTGAGGCGGAACCGCTCCCAGCGCTCGGGGCCGACGCTGGCCTGCACCTGGGTCAGGTTCTTCTCGTGGCCGGTGGCGAAGTTGTCCAGCGCGACTACGTGCTGGTCGAGCTTGAGCAGGGCTTCGACCAGGTTGCAGCCGATGAAGCCGGCGGCGCCGGTCACCAGCCAGGTTTTGGGATGCACCGCCAGTTGCGTCTTCAGTTCGTCGAACGCTGACATCACAGTCTCCACAGATTGAATCCGGCAGCTTTCACCGCGGCCGGGTCGTAGGCCGACTTGACGTCGGTGAACACGCCGCCCTCTTTCAGCCTGGCGGTGAGATCGGCGAACGGCTTTTCAAGGTAGGCCGCGTGCGACACGGCCGCCACCAGAGCCTCGCATTCGGGCAGATCATCCCAGGCGGTCAGACTGATGCCGTATTCGTGTTCGGCTTCCCGCGGCTCGCCGAGCGGGTCGTGCACGCGAACCTCGCAGCCGAAGGACTGCAGTTCGCGGATGACGTCGACGACCTTGGAGTTGCGCAGGTCGGGGCAGTTTTCCTTGAAGGTGAGGCCGAGCACATTGACCCGGGCGCCTTTCACCTTCACGCCGTTGGCGATCAGCCGCTTGACCGTTTCCTGCGCCACATAGGCACCCATGCCGTCATTGATGCGGCGGCCGGCGAGGATCACCTGCGGGTGGTAGCCGAGCATGTCGGCCTTGTGGGTAAGGTAGTAGGGGTCGACCCCGATGCAGTGGCCGCCGACCAGACCCGGGCGGAAGGGGAGGAAGTTCCACTTGGTGCCGGCGGCTTTCAGCACCTCCAGGGTGTCGATGCCGAGGCGGTGGAAGATCAGCGAGAGTTCGTTCATCAGGGCGATGTTGAGGTCGCGCTGGGTATTCTCGATCACCTTGGCGGCCTCGGCCACCTTGATCGAACTGGCGCGGTGGACGCCGGCGGTGATCACGCTGCCGTAGAGTGCCGCCACTTTATCCAGCGTGGCGGCATCGTCACCGGAGACGACTTTCACGATCTTGGTGATGGTGCGTTCCTTGTCGCCCGGGTTGACGCGCTCCGGCGAGTAGCCGACGTGGAAGTCCTGCAGCCACGTCATCCCGGACTGCTTCTCCAGGATCGGGATGCAGACCTCCTCGGTGGCACCGGGGTAGACTGTCGATTCGTAGATGACCGTGGCGCCCTTCTTCATGTACTTGCCGACGGTGGTGCTTGACCCCACCAGCGGGGAGAAATCGGGAATGTGCGCTTCGTCCACCGGGGTCGGCACGGCGACGATGATGAAGTCGGCACGGGCCAGATCGGCGGGGTCGGTGGTGACCGTCAGCTGCGTGGCGGCCTTGAGGTCGTCCGTTGAAACTTCGCCGGTGGGGTCGCAGAATCGACGGTAGTGCTCGATTTTTTCAACCGAAAGGTCATAGCCAATGGTGGTCATTTTCTTGCCGAATTCCACCGCCAGGGGCAGGCCGACATAGCCCAGCCCGACAACCGCAACAACGCTCATGCTTGGATTCCCTTATGAATAGAAAGTCTTTGCTGCCGCCCGGATTGTATCGAATTTGCGTGACGCTGCCCGATCACCTGCGGCGGCTGGCCGCTTCAATAGCCAGCAAGCGGCGTACCAACCTGGTCATGCTGATGCTGATATCCAGCGGTCCGGCACTGGCCGACATGGCCGACACGCTGGTCGCGATCAAGCCCGGAGTCGTCGGCGTGGGCACCTTCCACCCCACCCGCAGCCCGCGCGCCAGCCTGCAGGGCACCGGTTTTGCGGTGCTGGACGGGCGCCATGTCGTTTCCTGCGCACACATCTTCGACAAGCCGCTGGACAGCGAAAAGAAGGAGACCCATGCCGTGTTCATCGGCCGCGACCGGCAGATGACCGTGCGCTCCGCCAAGCTGATCGCCACCGACAAGGATCGCGACCTGGCCTTGCTGAAAATCGAGGGCGAACCGCTCCCGCCTCTGAAGCTGGGTGACTCCGGCAACGCGCGCGAAGGCTGGCAGCTCTATTTCACCGGCTATCCCATCGGCTCGGTACTGGGGCTGAATCCGTCCACCCACCGCGCCGGTCTGGCCGCGATCGTGCCGATCTACACCCCGGTGCCCAACATGGCGCAGCTGAATGTGCGCACGGTGAAACAGGCCAAGGAGCCCTACGAAGTGTTTGCCCTCGACGCCATCGCCTACCCCGGCAACAGCGGCAGTCCGGTATGGAATCCGGAGACCGGCGAAGTGCTCGGCGTGGTCAATTCGGTCTACGTGAAGGGCGCGAAAGAAGCCGCGCTCACTGCGCCAAGCGGCATCAGCTACGCCATCCCGGTGCAGTACGTGCACCATTTGCTGGACCGGGCGCTGCCCAAAAAACCCTAAGGAAACACTGATTAATTGAGTCCGTTCGCCCTGAGCTTGTCGAAGGGCATTTCAACGGATTGATTTTGTTTGATTTATTTTCTTCATGGTTCGACAAGCCTGTCCTGAGTTAACCGAAGGGCTCACCACGAACGGAATAAATCAGCGCTTCCCTAACCTCGGCGGCTGCCCGATCGCAGCGACTCAGGCGACGACCAGAAGGTGTGGCCGGGCAGGCAGTCAGTCTCCTGGATTTTCCTGAGACAGTCTAGCCAAGCATGACGCTGTACCCCGGGGTCGGCGCCTCGGCATCCCAGCCGAGTTCCTGCCTGAGGTCGGCCGCAAATCCGGTCGCCACAGTTTCCTCGCCGTGCACCACGAATACCTTGCGCGGCGGCTGCCGGAAATGACCCAGCCAGGCGAGCAGCGCCGAGCGGTCGGCGTGCGCCGACAGCCCGCCCAGGGTGTAGATATCGGCACGCACCGGGATGTCCTCGCCGAGCAGCCGAACCCGCTTGGCGCCATCGACCAGGCGGCGACCGAAGGTGCCGGCGGCCTGGAAGCCGGTGATGAGCACGGTTGACTCACGGCGCGGCAGGTTGGCATGCAGGTGGAACTTGATGCGCCCGGCTTCGCACATGCCACTGGCCGAGATGATCACGGCGCCACCCTTGATGCGATCGAGCGACTTCGATTCTTCCACATCCTCGACGAAATCGAGCTTGCGAAAATGCGCGGCGCCGCCGTGCTTGCCCATCAGTTCATGGGTTTCGGCATCGAGCAGAGCCATGTGCTTGTAAGTGATTTCGGTGGCGGCGGTGGCCATCGGCGAATCGACGAACACCGTCAGTTTGGGAATGCGTCCCTGCCGCGTCAGGTCGGCCAGCAGATAGAGCATGTCCTGGGTGCGTCCCACCGCGAAGGCGGGAATGACGACATTGCCGCCTTTCCTTTCCAGGGTGTCGTTGATCGCCTCGACCAGTTCGTCCTGCGTCGCTTCCATGCTCTTGTGATCGCGGTTGCCGTAAGTCGATTCGACCACCAGGTAGTCGGCGTCATGAATGTGCGTGGGATCGCGCAGCAGCGGTCGCGCCGGCTGGCCGAGATCACCGGAGAATACGATCTTGGTTCGGCGCGCACCTTCGTCCACCCACACCTCGACGATCGCCGAACCGAGGATGTGGCCGGCATCGCGGAAGGTACAGCGCACCGTTGGATGCGGCGTGATTTCCAGGTCGTAGTCGACCGGATTCAGGCGCTTGAGCGATGCCTGCGCCTGCGCCACGGTATACAGCGGCGCGATGTCACGCGGCGGCAGGCCCCGTTTTTTGTCGCGTCGGTCCATGTCCTTGCGGAAGCGGTTGAGGTTGGCGTATTCGGCTTCCTTTTCCTGGATGTGCGCGGAATCCGGCAGCATCACCGCCAGCAGGTCGCAGGTGGCGCGGGTGGTATGGATGGTGCCCTTGAAACCGAGCGCGACCAGCCGCGGCAGCAGGCCGGAGTGGTCGATGTGGGCATGGGTGAGGATGACGAAGTCGATGCTGCGCGGATCGAAGGGAAAGGCACGCTGGTTCTTGGCGCGGGTTTCGCGACCGCCCTGGAACATCCCGCAATCGACCAGAAAACGCACGCCATCGGCTTCCATCAGATAGCAGGAGCCGGTCACTTCGCGCGCCGCGCCGAGAAAGGTGAGCTTCATGGATACTCCGTCCTTGCTTTTACTTGTTCAAATGCTGCTGCCGTCACCATGGTAAACGCGTTTACCGTTTGCGGATCAGTGACCGGAATCTTGGCGGGGCACCCGGATCTGATACGTCGCATGGCACGCCACGCACTTTTGCAGCGTGGACGACAGCTGGTTGAGGGTGTGACTTGCGTCCTTCAGGCTGTCCGCGTCCAGCGCGATCTGGTCGAACTCGCGATGAACCGAAAAACCCAGCTGGCGGAATTCCAGTGGCAGTTTGGCGCGCAGTTCGGGGGGCACCTCGTGCACCATTTTCTGGCCCATGGCACGCGCCGCAGCGGCGGCAGCCGGCATGTCCTGTCGACCGAGCGCGCCGGTCATTTTCTGCACACCGTCGAGAAACATCCGCATCTCCTCGAGGATCGTGGCGCGCTCGCCCGGGCTCAGTTCCAGCACGGCGCGGCCGTCATGGCTGGGCGAGGGGTCGTGGTGCGCATGGGGTTCCTGCGCGTATGCGGCCGTCAGCATCAACCCCGGCAGGACCGCGAGAAGGATGGACAGACGTTTCATGGATGGACTCCTCGGATATAGATGAATGGAAGGGCTGGCGTCAGACATCGGGCCGGTCGAGGCTGACCAGCAGGGCATCGGCCAGCCCACGCATGTCGTCGGCGCTCGTCACATACGGCGGCATGACGTACACGGTGTTGCCGATGGGACGGACGAAGGCGCCCAGCGCCAGCGCCGACTGGTGGAAGCGGCTGGAGAAGCCCGGGGTGGCGTCCGCCACGTCGAACGCCCAGATCATCCCCAGGTGGCGGAAGTGCCGAACACGTGTGTGAGCGGACACTTCGGCCAGAATTCGCGTGAACTCGATGGCCTTGACCCGGTTGGCGGCGATGACATTGTCATGCTCGAAAATGTCGAGCACCGCCAGCGCCGCGCGGCAGGCGAGCGGATTGCCGGTATAGGAGTGCGAATGCAGGAAGCCGCGAGCGGTCTCGTCGCCATAAAAAGCCGAATAAATGGTGTCGTTCGTCAGCACCGCCGACAGCGGCAGGTAGCCGCCGGTGAGGCCCTTGGACAGGCAGATGAAGTCGGCAACATGCGATGCGCGGTTGAGCGAGCGTTCACCCTCTCCCCAGCCCTCCCCCCTCAAGGGGGAGGGAGGCACGGACTCGGCATCCGAATCCGTCGGCGGGTACTCCGCAGCCTGCTCACCTGCAAACATCGTTCCCGTGCGGCGAGAAACGCTGTCCCCGGACTCGGCGGGCGCGGAGCGCCGGGAGCGGGCAGGGGACGCAGTTTCGGCATTCGAATCAGCATGCGTGAGCGCCGCGGCTTGCTCGATGGCAAACATCGTTCCCGTGCGGCCGAAACCGACGGCGATTTCATCGCCTATCAGGTGCACCTGATAGCGGGTGCACAGTTCGCGCGCGCGCTTGAGATACGCCGGGTGATACATCGCCATCCCCGCTGCGCCCTGTACCAGCGGCTCGATGATGAGGGCGGCGAGGGTGGCGGCATGCTCGGCCAGATGCGCCTCGAGTGCATCGGCGCAACGCAAGGCCCAGGATTCGGCGGATTCCCCTGGCTCGGCCAGCCGCGCGTCCGGCGTCGGCACCTGCGCCGTGTGCCGCAGCAAAGGTGCATAGGTGGTTTTGAACAGCGGGATATCGGTCACCGACAGCGCGCCGACGGTTTCGCCGTGGTAGCCGTTCTTCAGGCTGACGAAACCATTCTTCTCCGGCTGGCCCGAGTTGCGCCAGAAGTGAGCGCTCATCTTCAGCGCGATCTCGGTGGCCGAGGCGCCGTCCGAACCGTAGAACGCATGGCCCAGCCCGGTCAGCTTCGCCAGCCTTTCCGACAGTTCCACCACCGGCGCGTGCGTCGCGCCGGCCAGCATGACGTGCTCGATTTTGCCAAGCTGGTCGATTATGGCGGCGTTGATGCGCGGATTGCAATGGCCGAACAGGTTGACCCACCAGCTGGAAATCGCGTCCAGGTAGCGGCGCCCGTCCGTATCGATGAGCCACGGCCCCTCGCCGCGAGCGATTGCCAGCAGCGGCGCGGTTTCCAGCTGCTTCATCTGCGTGCAGGGATGCCAGACGGCGGCGCGGCTTCGATTTAAAAGATTGTCCATGGGCTTGAAATTGTCACCTTGCGCCCCTACTATTAGCACTCAACGGCGTCGAGTGCTAACAACACCCGCGCCGCTTCCTATTTTCGGGCAGCCCTGGCTACCCGTGTTATCGCAACCTGAACCGCAATGGAGACTTTGCAATGAAAATCCGTCCTCTGCACGACCGAGTGATTGTCAAGCGCATGGAAGAAGAGCGCAAGACCGCTTCCGGAATCGTGATTCCCGACACCGCGACCGAAAAACCCGACCAGGGCGAAATCATCGCCGTCGGCGCAGGCAAGAAAGATGACCAGGGCAAGCTGATTCCGCTCGACGTGAAAGTCGGCGACCGCGTGCTGTTCGGAAAATACGCTGGGCAAACCGTCAAGGTCGAAGGCGACGAACTGCTGGTGATGCGCGAAGAAGACATCATGGGCGTGGTCGAGCAGTAACGCAGATGTCCGCGCTTCAGCGCGACAACAGCTGCGTCATCCCGGCGCTTGTCCCCGTCAGCGGGAGGCCGGGAACCAGCCCAATCAAACTGGATTCCGGCGTACACCGGAATGACGAATTCAAGAAATCTCAAGGAGTTTAAACATGGCTGCAAAAGACGTACGTTTTGGCGATTCCGCCCGTCACCGCATGGTGGCTGGCGTCAACATTCTGGCTGACGCCGTTAAAGTGACCCTCGGCCCGAAAGGCCGCAACGTGGTGCTGGACCGTTCGTTTGGCGCCCCGACCGTGACCAAGGACGGCGTGTCGGTCGCCAAGGAAATCGAACTGAAGGACAAGCTCGAGAACATGGGCGCGCAGATGGTCAAGGAAGTCGCTTCCAAGACCTCCGACATCGCCGGTGACGGCACCACCACCGCCACCGTGCTGGCGCAGTCCATCGTCAACGAGGGCATGAAGTTCGTCGCCGCCGGGATGAACCCGATGGACCTCAAGCGCGGCATCGACAAGGCCGTGATCGCCATCACCGCCGAACTGAAGAAAATTTCGGTGCCTTGCACCAGCAGCAAGGAAATCGCCCAGGTCGGTTCCATCTCCGCCAACTCCGACGCCTCGATCGGCGACATCATCGCCGCTGCGATGGACAAGGTCGGCAAGGAAGGCGTGATCTCGGTGGAAGACAGTTCCGGCCTGGAAAACGAACTGGAAACGGTTGAAGGCATGCAGTTCGACCGCGGCTACCTCTCCCCCTACTTCATCAACAACCCCGACAAGCAGATGGCGCTGCTTGAAGACCCCTACATCCTGCTGTTCGACAAGAAGATCTCCAACATCCGCGACCTGCTGCCCGTACTGGAGCAAGTGGCCAAGGCCGGCAAGCCGCTGATGATCGTCGCCGAAGACGTCGACGGCGAAGCGCTCGCGACCCTGGTGGTCAACAACATCCGCGGCATCCTCAAGACCTGTGCCGTCAAGGCCCCGGGCTTCGGCGACCGTCGCAAGGCGATGCTGGAAGACATGGCCATCCTCACCGGCGGCACCGTGATCGCCGAGGAAGTCGGCCTCTCGCTGGAAAAAGCCACGCTGCAGGATCTGGGCCGCGCCAAGCGCATCGAGATCGGCAAGGAAAACACCACCATCATCGATGGCGCGGGCGTTGCCGACGCGATCAAGGGCCGCATCAGCCAGATCAACAAGCAGATCGATGAAGTGACCAGCGACTACGACAAGGAAAAGCTGCAGGAGCGCAAGGCCAAGCTGGCCGGCGGCGTGGCAGTGATCAAGGTCGGCGCGGCCACCGAAGTCGAAATGAAGGAGAAGAAGGCCCGTGTCGAAGATGCGCTGCACGCTACCCGTGCCGCCGTTGAAGAAGGCATCGTCCCCGGCGGCGGCGTTGCATTGCTGCGCGCCAAGGCCGTGGCCGCTGCAATCAAGGGCGACAACCACGACCAGGACGCCGGCGTGAAGATCGTGCTGCGCGCCATCGAGGAGCCGCTGCGCCAGATCGTCAAGAACTGCGGCGAAGAGCCCTCGGTCGTGGTCAACAAGGTGCTCGAAGGCAAGGACAACTTCGGCTACAACGCGCAGACCGGCGAATACGGCGACATGGTGGCGATGGGCGTGCTGGATCCGACGAAAGTCACCCGCACCGCGCTGCAGAACGCCGCGTCGATCGCCAGCCTGATGCTGACCACCGACTGCATGGTCGCCGACCTGCCGGAAGACAAGTCGTCTGCCCCGATGGGCGGCGGTGACATGGGCGGCATGGGCGGAATGGGCATGATGTAATCAGTCCCAACTGCTCCAGTCGTTCCAAAGCCCCGCTTCGGCGGGGCTTTTTTATTGGCCTAAAAACCTGCACCGCGACAAGGCACGCCGAATTGCAGGCCAGAACTACTGGCGGCCGCCGCCCTGATTCAGCGCCTCGGTCAGCTTCAGGCCGGCCAGTTCGCGCATCGCGCGGGCCAGGTAGTAGAGCACCGCCATCATCATCAGCATCGACGGCAGGGCGATCATCGGATAGCTCAGCAGGGTCAGGCGCCCGAGTTCCGCGTTGAATGCCTCGCTGCCCGCCGGGCTGGTAACGATCCAGGTAGCGAGGAAATAGTTCATCGCAGCGGAGAAGAAGAAGGTGCCGCCGAGCAGGTAGGTCGCATTTTGCAGGCGCACCTCGAAATCCCGCGCGGTTCCCCGCACGTCCAGATGTTGCTGCACCCGTCTCACGTCGATCAGCGCCGGGCTGTACAGCAGGGTTTTCACCAGCGGATAGCGGGTGCGGGTGGAAACCAGGACAGCCAGCCCGATCAGGCCGGGGATCGCGGCTTCCTTCACCGCCAGCCACTGCGTGTCGAGCTGCAGCAGACCGATGCCGCCGGTGAGCACGATGCTGACCAGGCCCAGCACGGAAATGAAATTGATCTTGCGCCGCCCGATCAGGTCGAACGCCCCCCAGCCGAGCGGAAACGCCAGCGCCAGCAGGAGTCCGCCTGCTGCACCGAGCTCCTGCTCGCCGCTGAGTTTCATCAGGATGACAGAAGGAATGACGATGTTGATCAGGAGTTCGATCAGGGGATTGGACTTTTGGGATTTGGGCATAGGTTGGAGGCGGTTTGCGATTCTCAGTGATTGACCCTGCATTGATCGGTTTGGTTTCAGGCGAGGAGGCTCCCCTGCTTCTCATGTCCGATTGCAACGAAGCCGGAGGCGGGCGATTTTTGCATGCCATTGCGGATGCACTGTAAATTGTAGCCATCCCGGTGCTACCCAGATACATGCCCATGACCGATACCATCCCGCTCGCCAACAGCCTGCACCGCGCCACCCTCGATGCGCTGCGGCGGCAGGCGCCCTTTTCGGCGATGCCGGAAGACGAGGTGCTGTGGCTGGTGCAGCGTCTGTCGGTGGCCTATTTTGCGCGGGACACCGCGCTGCTGGAACCGGCCGACGCGCCGCCCGAGACGCTGTTCATCATCAAGCAGGGCACGGTCAGCGGCGACACCGCCGAGGGCCAGACGATCCTGCAGCTGGCGACAGGCGAAATGTTTCCGCTGGGGGCCTTGCTGGCGGGCCGGGGCGCAGCCAACCGCTATGTCGCAGCGACGGACACCTTCTGCTACCTGCTGGCTGCCGCCGATTTCCACACGCTGCTGGCCAGGAGCACGGCGTTCAATGATTTCTGCACGCGCCGCATTGCCAGCCTGCTGGAGGACTCGCAGCGCGCGGTGCAGGCCGAATACGCGCTGGCGTTGGATGACGACAGCCGCTTTGCGCGCCCCTTGGCAAGCCTGGTGCAACATACCCCGCTTTCAACCCCGGCCGATACCCCGCTGGCCAACGCCCTGGCAGCCATGGATGCCGCACGGGTGGGATCGGTGGTGGTCGTCGACGAAACCATGCAGCCGATCGGCATTCTCACCCTGAAGGATGTGTTGGCGCGCGTGACCCTGGCCGGTGTGCCGCTCGCCACGCCGATTGCCGACGTGATGACGCCGCAGCCGGCAACCCTCTCGGCCGATGCACCGGTGGCCGATGCCCT
>JBGSTQ010000105.1:0-1732 GCA_041736375.1 Thiobacillaceae bacterium | reverse complement strand
GGGGATCGACCGCCGCCAGCGACAGCGCGCCGCTCTCCTCGTCCAACGCGAGCGGCAGCACCAGGTGGCGGCGCGCGAATCCCTCGGGCAGACGCTCCAGCAGTTCGCGCGAAGGCTTCTGCGTCGCGGGATCGTAGACCGGCACCTGGAACTGCACGGCCAGCGCTTTCGCCAGCTGCGTTTCGGTGACGTGGCCGGCATAGACCAGGTGAGTGCCCAGGCGACCGCCCAGCCCCTGCTGCTTGCGCAGCGCTTCCGTCACCTGCTCCGCCGTGGAGTAGCCGAGGCGGATCAGGATCTGGTCGAGGCGTTCGGGGCGCGTCGTTGCCATGTCAGGCATGCACCGGGGTTGGGCGCGCTTCAGTGCGGGCGCGCTGGGCCAGTGCCGCGGGTTCGGCGGCGAAGCGTATCGCCTCGTCGGCCGTGATCGTTCCGTCGGCGATCATCTGCCCGAGATGCTGGTCGAGCAGCTGCATGCCCTCCTTGCGGGCGGTGGTCATCGCGTTGTTGATCAGGTGGCTCTTCTGCTCGCGGATCAGGTTGCGGATGGCCGGGTTGCCGACCAGGATCTCCATCGCCGCCACGCGCCCCTTCTTGTCGGCGCGCCGCACCAGCTGCTGCGAACACACGCCCACCAGCACCTCGGAGAGCATATGCCGGATCTGCGTCTGCTGGTTGCCGGGAAACGGATCGACGATGCGGCTGATGGTCTGCGAAGCCGAACGCGTGTGCAGCGTGCCCAGCACCAGCTGGCCGACTTCGCTGGCCGTCAGCGCCAGCGAGATCGTCTCCAGGTCGCGCATCTCGCCCACCAGGATCACGTTCGGGTCCTCGCGCAACGAGGCCCGCAGTGCCGAGGCGAACGTGTCGCAGTGCTCGCCCACCTGCCGCTGGTTGATCAGGCAGTTCTTGTTCGGGTGGATGAACTCCAGCGGATCTTCCAGCGTGATGATGTGCCCGTGCAGCGTCTCGTTCAGGTGGTTGACCATCGCCGCCAGCGTGGTCGACTTGCCCGAGTTGGTGGGCCCCGTCACCAGGATGAGCCCGGAGCGCGCCGTCAACATATGCTTGAGCACCGGCGGCATGCCCAGCTGCTCGAGCGTCGGGATCTCGTTGGGGATGATGCGGAAGGCGGCCGCCAGCCCCGGGTACTTCTTGTAGGCGTTGATGCGGAAGCGGGCGACGCCCGGCAGCGTGTAGGCCAGGTCAAGGTCGCCGTGTTCCTCGAGGTGCGCGATCTGCGTCTCGGACAGCAGTTCGTAGATGGTGATCCGCAGCTCTTCCTCGGACAGGGGCCGGTGCTCACCGCGCTGCAGCACGCCGTTGATGCGCAGCATCGGCTCGCAGCCGGCGCTCAGATGCAGGTCGGAGACGCTGTACTCCTGCATGATCTTCAGGAAGGCGTCGATACGGGGCATGACCGTCCCTGTCGTCGAATCCGTCGGGCGTCGGAGCGGACTTCCGGGGACTTGAAAGCAATTTCCGTGCCGGGGAAAAAATTGCGAACTGCTTGTCCTTCAACATGATGCCATCGCGAACCATCGCGCCCTGAGTCCCGGGCGGCCGCTTTCGCGCCGCCCGGGCAGAATCAGCCCCGCGCCCGCTCAAAGGGGCTGCAGGGCGCCGGGCGACTCAGAAAGACAGTACCGCGGCGATTTGCCACTGCGAGAGGTGGGCCCCCTCCACCGGCTCGGCCACCCCGGGCAGCGGATCCTCGGCCTTGGCCGCCGTC
>JBGSTQ010000056.1:0-3129 GCA_041736375.1 Thiobacillaceae bacterium | reverse complement strand
TGACGTCCCGCCGGAAGTGGCCGAGTCGCGCCGCTCGGCTGCACGTGCAGCCGACCGGTTCGAGCGCGAGGCTGACAGCTTCTTCAACCGCGTGCGCCAGGTCTATCTGGATCGCGCACAGGCCGATCCGGCACGAATCCGCGTCATCGACGCCAGTCGCAGCATCAGCGAGATCCAGTCAGAACTTTCCGGCCTGCTGGAGTCCGTGCTGTGAGTGCGCCGTATCCCTGGCTGGAGCCGCTGTGGCAGCGCCTGCTGGAGACGAAGTCCCGTCCTTCGCAGGCTTTGCTGATCGCCGGACCGCGTGGAGTCGGAAAGTCCGCGCTGGCCCATGCCTGGGCGCAGACCCTGCTGTGCGAGCGGCCGGCGGCGAGCGGGGAGGCCTGCGGCCAGTGTGTCGCCTGCCACTGGTTCGAGGCGGGAACCCACCCCGATTACCGCGTGCTGACCCTGCGCGAAAAGGAGGGCAAGGAGGGTGAAAGCAGGATGGCCACCACCATCGAAGTCGAGCAGGCGCGCGAGGCGGTCGATTTCGTGCAGATGTCGACGCATCGCGCGGGTCGACGGGTGGTCGTGGTCGAGCCGGCGGACAGCCTCAACCTGGCGGCGGCCAATGCCCTGTTAAAGGTGCTGGAGGAGCCGCCGTTAAATACCTCATTCCTGCTGGTTTCCGATCAGCCGCGGCGTCTGTTGCCGACCATCCGCAGCCGCTGCACCCGGGTCGATGTCGGCTTGCCGCCACAGAATCAGGCGCTGGCCTGGCTGCAAGGCACGCAGGGCGACGAGGCCGAGCAACGCCTGGCCCTGGCGGGCGGAGCGCCCCTGATCGCTCAGGCCTATGCCGAATCGGACGAACTGGAGGAGCGCCGCGAGATTCTGGAGGGGCTGTCCAGCCCGCACCGGCTCGATCCGGTGGGACTGGGCGAGCGCTGGAAGGCGGTC
Source organism: Thiobacillaceae bacterium (assembly GCA_041736375.1). Lineage (GTDB taxonomy): Bacteria > Pseudomonadota > Gammaproteobacteria > Burkholderiales > Thiobacillaceae > Thiobacillus. Next base: position 2,187 of record JBGSTQ010000056.1, on the reverse strand, counting down.
CGGCCGCAGACCTGGCACGGGCTCGCCTATAAATGGCTGGAGGATCTGCTGGCAGTGCGGCTGAACGCCGATACACGCTTCAATCCGGATTTTGGCGCGACACTGGACAAGCTGGGGCGGCAAGCCGATCTGGGCAGGCTGCTGGAGCTGGCGAGAGTCCATGCCGAGCAGGGCAGGACGGTGCTGCATCCGCTCAACCGGGCCTTGCAGCTGCAAGCCTGGCTGATTCAGTACCGGCATGTTTTCGACGCAACAAACTGATGGAGAAAAGTTCGCATGAATGCCGCTGTTAACGACATTACCGGCCAGGTCCGCCCGGGTGTGCTGTCCCTGTCGATCAAGGAAAAGTCGGCCCTCTTCGCCGCCTACATGCCTTTCATCAAGGGTGGCGGTCTGTTCATTCCCACCAACAAGCAGTACAAGATGGGCGAAGAAGTCTTCATGCTGCTCACCCTCATGGACGACCCGGCCAAGCTGCCTGTTTCGGGCAAGGTGGTGTGGGTGACGCCCACCGGCTCGCACAGCAACCGCACCCAGGGCGTGGGCGTGCAGTTCGCCTTCAACGAAAGCGGCAAGGCGGCGCAAAACAAGATTGAAGGAATGCTCGGCGGTTCGTTAAAATCGGTGCGTCCAACCCACACCATGTAGCGCCCGCATGCGGTGCTGCCCGAGCCGCATGTATATCGATTCCCACTGCCACATCAATTTTCCCGATCTAGCCGACAGGCTGCCCGAGGTGTTCGACCTCATGGCGGCCAACCAGGTCAGTCATGCGCTGTGCATCAGCGTGGAACTGGAACGGTTTCCCGAGATACTCAGCCTGGCCGAGGCGCATCCTAACGTGTTTGCCTCGGTCGGCGTGCATCCCGACCACGAAGACTGCAACGAGCCGACGGTGGAACAACTGGTCGCGCTGGCCGATCACCCCAGAGTGGTGGCGATCGGCGAGACCGGACTGGATTATTTCCGCCTGACCGGCGATCTCGAATGGCAGCGCGAGCGCTTTCGCACCCACATCCGCGCGGCGCGTGCCTGTCACAAACCGCTGGTGATCCACACCCGTTCCGCGGCCGACGACACGCTGCGCATCATGCGCGAAGAGCAGGCGGGCGAGGCGGGCGGAGTGATGCATTGCTTCACCGAAAGCCTGGAGGTAGCGGAAGCGGCTATCGAGCTGGGGTTTTACATTTCGTTTTCCGGCATCGTCACCTTCAAGAATGCCAAGGCACTGCGTGAGGTTGCGGCCGCCATTCCGCTGCAACGCATGCTGATCGAAACCGATGCGCCGTATCTGGCGCCGGTGCCGCATCGCGGGCAGACCAACCAGCCGGCATTCGTGAAACACGTGGCGGAAGAAATTGCCCGCGTTCGCGGCATCACGGCCGAAGCCGTGGGTGAAGCCACCTCACAGAATTTCTTCAGTCTGTTCAAGTCCGCCCGTCATTGAGCCGGGCGTGGTTACGCCGCCGGGCAATTCAGGCGAGGATCTTGTCCGAGCTGTGCCGCCAGCTTGTTGAGCACCTGCGCTGCCGCCCTCAAGCCAAAGGTGGCGGTCACGCATACCGACGAGCCGAAGCCAGCGCAATTGAGGCCGTGCAGATGCGCATCCTCCGGACGCTCGAAACAGGCGCCGCCCCCGGCGTCAGGGTAGCTGAGAGGCTCGGTGGAATAAACGCAGTCGACGCCGAATTTCTTGCCGGGTTCGCGCGGAAAGCCATGATCCCGGCGCAGGCGGGCGCGAACCTTGGCAAGCAGGGGGTCTTCGGTGGTGTTGGCAAGGTCGGCCAGCTGCACCCTGCCGGGATCGCTCTGGCCACCGGCGGCGCCGACGCAGACCAGCCGGATTTTGTGCCGGCGGCAGTGGGCGATCAGCGCGAGCTTGGCACGGGCGCTGTCGATCGCATCCACCACATAATCGAAAGGGTCCGCCAGCAGACCGGCGACATTCTCGGCAGTCAGAAATTCTTCCACCCCTGCCACCCGACACAGCGGGTTGATGGCCTGGATGCGCTCCGTCATGGCCTGTATCTTGGATTTGCCGAGCTCGTGGGTCAGCGCGTGAACCTGGCGGTTGATGTTGGACTCGGCCAGATGGTCGGGGTCGATCAGGGTTAGCCGGCCGATGGCCGAACGCGCGAGCGCCTCGGCAGTCCAGGCGCCGACGCCGCCGATGCCGATGACGCAGAC
>JBGSTQ010000367.1:0-2678 GCA_041736375.1 Thiobacillaceae bacterium | reverse complement strand
GCGCCTGCCGCACCGGCACGGCACGACGCGCGCATCCAGGCGTTCTCGGTGGTGATCGACACCCCGCTCGACCGCTACGGCCTGCAGGCGGCGCTCGACATGCTCACGTCGTTTCGCGCCGAGAGCCTGCTACGCTTCAAGGCCATCGTGAACCTGCAGGGCGAGCCAAGGCCGGTAGTACTGCATGGCGTGCAGCACGTGCTGTATCCCGAGGTCAGGCTGGATGCCTGGCCGGGCGACGACCACCGCAGCCGCTTCGTCTTCATTGTTCGCGACCTCGAACCCGGGTTCGTCGCCCGCCTGCTCAACGACTTCACCCTTGCGGCGAGCGGGGAGAGGGTTGCAGGGGCGGCGCCATGAACCCGGGGCAGAGAATCCTCATCGGTGCGATCCGCTTTTACCAGCTGGCGCTGTCGCCGTGGCTGGGCCGGCAGTGCCGCTACCTGCCGACCTGCTCGGAATACGGCAAGGAAGCGATCGAAAAGCACGGTGCGCTCAAGGGCAGCTGGCTCGCCGCCAAGCGCATCGGCCGCTGCCGTCCTGGCGGCGGCCACGGTTATGATCCGGTGCCGCCACCCGACCAACACTGATCGCATGCCGTATCGCCATCTGATCCGCTATCTGTTTGCGCTGACCCTGCTGTTCGGTCAGGCGGCAGCGTTCGCGCACGCCCTCGGACATCTGCAGCCGAACGATGCCGGGGTGCCCGAGCCGGCCTGCGAGGTGTGCGTGGCCCATGCCAACCTCGGCAGCGCCGTGCCGGCTTGCGCGAATCTTTTGCCTGGCGTCGCCACGGTCCATGCGCCTTTGCCCGTCAAGGCGACAGCGGCGCCCAGCTTCAGTCCCCGTTTCGCGCAAGCCCGCGCGCCCCCCGCTTCCGTCTGAAACCGCCCCCTGGACATCGGCGCGGCCCATGCGGCGACGCCGACCGCGTTTTCCTGACTTGACGGAGTGAAACCATGCTACGACCCACCCTGCTGGTGGCCGCGCTGACGGCCGCCCATCCTGCTTTTGCCGGCAGCGATCTCGACGCCTTCCGTGCCGAGTTGATGGAAATGAAAGCCGCTTACGAATCGCGCATTCAGGCGCTCGAAGCACGTTTGCAACAAGTCGAAGCCCAACCCGCAGGGGCGGCAGTCGCCGACTCGGCCGCACAACTGGTGACCGAGGCCAGCCCGGCCGGCAACCGCTTCAATCCCGAGATTTCCCTGATCCTGCAGGGCAGGTATGCGCATCTCGACGACATCGAGCATCGCCACATCAGCGGCTTTCTGCCGGCCGGCCATGACCACGGCGCTTCCCGCGGCTTCTCGCTCGACCACACCGAACTCGTCATGTCGGCCAGCGTCGATCCGTATTTCCGCGGCTATTTGAATCTCGCGCTGCTGGATGACGAAGTTGAAATCGAGGAAGCCTGGTTTCAGACCACTGGCCTCGGCAACGGCTTGTCGCTCAAGGGCGGACGCTTCCTGTCCGGCCTCGGCTACCAGAACGAGCAGCACCCGCACGCCTGGGATTTCGCCGACAACAACCTGATGTACCGCGCGCTGTTTGGCGAAGCCTACGGCAATGACGGACTGCAGCTTAAGTGGGTGGAGCCGACCGAACTGTTCATGGAATTCGGCGCCGAGGCCGGACGAGGTGCCAATTTCCCCGGGACCGACCGCAACACGAATGGCATCGGCAGCTACGCCCTGTTCGGCCATCTCGGCGGCGATGTCGGCGCGTCCCACAGCTGGCGCGCGGGCGTGTCGTACCTGCACGCCAAGGCGAGCGATCGCGACGGTGAGCTCGAAGACCTCAACGACGTCGAGGCCGAAACCCTGTTTTCCGGCACCAGCCAGGCCTGGGTGGCGGACTTCGTCTGGAAATGGGCGCCCGACGGCAATGCGTCCGAGCGGAATTTCAAGTTCGCCACCGAATATTTCCACCGCACCGAAAAGGGCAGCCTGCTGTGCGAAGACAACACGGCCAACGGCGGCGCGTGTGACGGCACCGATGACGATTACCGCTCCCGCCAGTACGGCTTCTACGCTCAGGGGGTCTACCAGTTCATGCCGCGCTGGCGCACCGGCTACCGCTATGACTGGCTCGATTCGGGATCGGTCGATTTTGGCGCCAACAATGGCTTCCTGCCGGTGATGGATTTCCACCCGACACGCCATTCGCTGATGCTCGACTATTCGCCGTCGGAGTTCTCGCGCCTGCGCTTGCAATACTCGAAGGACAAGTCGATGGAGAGCGTGAGCGAAGATCAATGGTTCGTTCAATACATTCACAGCCTGGGCGCGCACGGCGCCCACAAATTCTGAGGAACCGCCATGAAAAGACTGCTGCTATCACTCCTCGTCTGGCTGCCCCTGCCGGTCCACGCCGGGCTCAACGTGTTCGCCTGCGAGCCCGAATGGGCAGCCCTCGCCAGGGAAATCGGCGGCGCCGACGTCAGGGTCTATTCCGCCACCACCGCCTTGCAGGATCCGCATCGGATCGAGGCGAAGCCCAGTCTCATCGCGCAGATGCGGCGCGCCGATCTGGTCGTCTGCACCGGCGCGGATCTGGAAATCGGCTGGCTGCCGGTGCTGCTGCGCGAAGCGGGCAACGCCCGGGCGCAGCCCGGCCGTCCCGGTTATTTCGAGGCGTCCCGCTGGGTGACGCTGCTCGAGAAGCCCGCCACGCTC
>JBGSTQ010000006.1:0-2325 GCA_041736375.1 Thiobacillaceae bacterium | reverse complement strand
CGGTCGCCGTGACGGTTCCCCCCCCGCCTGTTAGCGAGGCCGTGGAGAAATGGATGTGGCCGGCGGAAGGCAAATTGATCGGGAATTTCGGCGCCGCGGGCGGCAAGGGGATCGATATCGCCGGTACGCGCAACGCGCCGGTGGTAGCGGTCGCCCCGGGCAAGGTGGTATATAGCGGCGTGGGCTTGCGCGGTTATGGCCGCCTGCTGATCGTCAAGCATCCGGGGGAGTTTCTCAGTGCCTATGCACATAATCAGGAAATGCTGGTCAAGGAAGGTGACTCGGTGAAGGCCGGTCAGAAGATCGCCCTGATGGGCGACAGCGATGCCGACCGGGTCAAGCTGCACTTCGAAATCCGCCAGTACGGCAAGCCGCTCGATCCGCTGAAATATTTGCCGGAGCGCTTATGAACGGTGAGTCCGTCGACGATAACGAAGATCGGGTTCCGGTTGACGCCGACGAGCCGGACGTCCTGCACGCGACCAGCGAAGCCGACGATCTGGCCGCGGCCATACTGGGTGAAGCCCAGGTCGACGTCACCCAGCTGTATCTCAATGAAATCGGCCAGTCGCCCCTGCTGACCGCCACCGAGGAAGTCGAGCTGTCGCGCCGCAGCCTGCTGGGCGATTTCGAGGCGCGCCAGACCATGATCGAGCGCAACCTGCGGCTGGTGGTCAATATCGCCAAGCATTACGCCAACCGCGGACTGGCCCTGCTCGATCTGGTGGAGGAGGGCAACCTCGGGCTGATCCATGCGCTGGAAAAGTTCGACCCCGAGCGCGGCTTCCGCTTTTCCACCTACGCCACCTGGTGGATCCGCCAGAACATCGAGCGCGCGATCATGAACCAGTCGCGCACCATCCGGCTGCCGGTGCACGTCATCAAGGAGCTCAACATCTACCTGCGCGCCCAGCGCCACCTGGAAACCCACGGGGTGACCGACCCCTGCGCCGAAGATATCGCGATCCTGACCGGTCACCCGGTCGAGGACGTGCGCCGCATCATGCAGTTGAACGAGCGGGTGGCGTCGCTCGATGCGCCGCTCGATGTCGATCCCACGCTGTCGCTGGGCGAGGCCATCGCCGACGACAATGCCCACCTGCCGGAAGACATCCTCCAGCTCGAGGAAATCGAGCACCACGTCCAGGAGTGGATGACGCAGCTCAACGACAAGCAGCGCTGGGTGATCGAGCGTCGCTTCGGCCTCAATGGTTTCGAGGCCTGCACCCTCGAAGATCTGGCGCTCGAACTCAAGGTCACGCGCGAGCGGGTGCGGCAGATCCAGATGGAGTCGCTGCGCCTGCTGCGGCAACTGCTGCGTCGCCGCGGGGTCAACAAAGATCAGCTGTTCTGAAGCCGTGATCGACTGGTCGCGCGTCCGCAGTGTTTTTCTCGACATGGACGGCACCCTGCTCGACCTGCATTTCGACAACCATTTCTGGCTGGAGCACATGCCGCGCCGCTATGCCGAGTATCACGGCCTGGCTCCCGAAGTGGCGCGTGCCAACCTCACCGCGCATTACGCCCGCCACAGCGGCACGCTCAACTGGTATTGCCTGGATTTCTGGAGCAGCGAGTTGGCGCTCGACATCGTGCAGCTGAAGCAGGAGGTGGCCCACCTGATCGCGGTGCGCCCCGACGTGCCGGCGTTCCTGCAGGCCGTTCGCGCGTCGGGACGCCGCGTGGTGATGGTGACCAACGCCCATCCCAAGAGTCTTGGACTGAAAATGCGCGAGACCGGAATCGATACCTATTTCGACGCGCTGATTTCCTCGCATCAGGTCGGGCTGCCGAAGGAGCATCCGGATTTCTGGCAGGCGCTGCAGGCGGTCGAGCCGTTCGAGCCCGCGCACACCCTGTTCGTCGACGACAGCCTGCCGGTATTGAACAGCGCGCGCGCCTACGGCATCGCGCAGCTGCTGGCGGTGTGCAATCCCGATTCGCGCCAGCCGCACAAGGACTGCGGCGACTTTGACGCCATCAGCAGTTTTACGCAGGTGATGCCGAACCGTCCTTGAGCCGTCCGGCCGCCCTTTTCCAAGTCGTTGTTTCTGAAAGGAGTCGCCCCATGAAAGCCCTGTCTTTTGTCCCCTCCCTGCTGGTGCTCGCGCTTGCCGGATGCGGCCAGCAGTCCAGTGAAACCGCCAGCAGCCTGCCCGAATCCAGTCCGCCGGCTCCGGTCGAGACGGTCGGCCCGGCAGCGACGCCGGTTGCCGCCGCGCCGAAAAGCGGCGAGCAGGTCTACAACGAGGTTTGTCAGGCCTGCCATGCGGCGGGTGTGGCCAACGCGCCCAAGGCTGGCGAGCCGGGAGGCTGGGCCAAGCT
>JBGSTQ010000423.1:0-52579 GCA_041736375.1 Thiobacillaceae bacterium | reverse complement strand
AGGCGGCCCGCGAGCGCGGCTTGACCGAGGTTGTCCTGTCGGCCCAGACCCATGCTAGAGCCTTCTATGCCCGTTTCGGATTCCTGGCCCAGGGCGACGAATATCCGGATGCGGGGATTTCCCATCAAACCATGACACTGGAATTGCCATGACTATGCGTATCGGCCACGGTTTCGACGTCCACGCCTTCGCCGAGGGACGGCGCCTCATCATCGGCGGGGTGGACATCCCCCATGAACGCGGCCTGCTCGGTCATTCCGACGCGGACGTGTTGTTGCATGCCATCTGCGATGCCCTGCTGGGCGCCGCGGGTCTGGGGGACATTGGCCACCATTTCCCAGATTCGGACCCGCGCTTCAAGGGCATCGATAGCCGTAAATTGCTGCGCCATGTGGCGGAACTCCTGGATGGAGCAGGCTGGCGCGTGGGCAACCTGGATGCCACCATCATCGCCCAGGCCCCCAGGATGGCGCCCCATATTGACAGCATGCGGGAGCATATCGCCGCCGACCTGAACCTGGCTGCCGAGCGGATCAACGTCAAGGCGACCACCACCGAGCAACTGGGCTTTACCGGCAGAGGCGAGGGCATCGCCGCCGAGGCGGTTTGCCTGCTCATGGCCAAGTGACCGCGGCAAGCGACAAGCTGAGGGTTTTCTTCGCCCTGTGGCCTGCCCCGCCGCTACGGGCGCAGCTATCGGCCCTGGCCGGACGACTCCATGAAACGCTTGGGGGTCGGCGTATGCGTGCGGACACCCTGCATCTGACCCTGGTGTTCATTGGCGATGTGGAAGTTGTACGCCTGCCGGAGTTGCTCGAATTAGCCTCGAAGGTGAGGACGCCGGTTTGTGACATCGACTTCGACCGCGTCGCCTGCTGGCGTCGCAACCACATCGCCCATCTCGGGGCCAGCCAAGTACCCGATGCCTTGATGGAACTGGTTCGACAGCTGGAAGCAGGCTTGGATCAGGCGGGGGTGGTGTTCGATCGGCGACCCTACGTTCCCCACGTGACTTTGCTCAGGAATGCGGATTGCACCAAGGAAAATCCCGCGTCGGAGCCGATACTCTGGTCGACGCGGGATTTCGTGCTGGTCACTTCCAGCTTGCGCTCTGAAGGGGCGCACTATCAGGAGCTGAGCCGCTGGCCCCTCCTATAGGTAAACGTACTGCTCCAATTGTCCCGCCAGATCCTTCACAGGCAGTCGGGTGTAGTCCTTGTCGATGCTTTCCGATAGCTTGCTCCTCACCTGTCCCGGTAGGCAGCTGTTGATCAGCCCGATGAACGGGGCCGAGGCCACGAGGATGAGCCGGTCGTAAGCGTTCTTCAAGTGACCATGCTCCAGTTCCCGGGAAACTTCCTGAGCAAAACGCTCCGCCTCGTGGTGCTTGGGATCCGTGGCCTGGACAAACGATCCATGCCCCGTCCCCGTATGGGATCCTGATCTGTCGCTCACCAGGTTGGAGGTCTTCTCGCGGCTTTGCGGGTGCTCCAGTTCCTTGAGGAGCTCAAGACCGCGCTTGGGACCGTGATTGGCGAACAACTTGGCCTGACTTGCATTGGCGACCATGATCCAAGTAATAGTCATATTAATCCCCCTATCTGAGACAACTTGTTGATCGGATTCAGGTAGCTGTTTGAAGTCGGACATGGCATCCGGATTACAGCGTGGTGACACTTCCAGACTAGCAGTGGGGAGTGGGAGATCAAGCAAGGGATGCGATGGCTTGGTGCGCCAAGGTCAGGAAGGCCTCGCTGTGGTGGGAGGTCACCGTGAGTGTCGGAGCCGCGGATGCGCTCAGGTAATTACGCCCCAGGGAGCGGGCGTAGGCCGGGTCGTAATGGTGGATCAGGAGTTGTGCCACCAGCTCTTCCCAACGCCCGCTCGCGGAAAGTTCTTTCCAGTGCTCGATGCGTTCCCGGCCGAGAAGCTCGGTGAGCAGGGCCAGTTTTTTGTCCAGGGTTTGGGGGCTGCCGAGAAAATGGGCATATTCTTCTTGCAGCAGGGCCACCCGGACCGGAATCTCGGCGTTGAGATTGAGGCATTCCGCTTCACGCATCCGGGTGATAAGCACCTCCGGGGTCTGAAGCGAGCCGATCTTCTTGCTTTCGGATTCGACAAACACGGGACGTTCCGGAGTAAAGCGGCGCATGCGCTCCCAGACCCGGGTCTCGAACAGTTTCTGGGAAGGCTGAGGACGGTCGGGATAGGCGCCCAGCACCGAGCCCATATGGGCGGCCAAGTCCTCCAGATCCAGCACCTGAGCGCCGCATTGTTCCAGGGCGCGCAGGAATCGGCTCTTGCCAACGCCAGTGGGGCCGCACACCACCCTGAAACGGAATTGCCCGGGCAGTCGCTCCAGTTCGGCGATGACATGGCGTCGGTAGGCCTTGTAACCGCCTTCCAATTGCATGGCGTTCCAGCCTACGGAGCGGAGCACGGTGGTGAAGGCACCGCTGCGGCTGCCGCCGCGCCAGCAATAGATCAAGGGGCGGTAGTTTCTGGGCTTGTCAGCGAAATGGGTTTCCAGGTGCCGGGCGATATTGCGGGAAACCAGGGCGGCACCGATCTTCTTGGCCTCGAAGGCACTGGCCTGCTTGTGCAGGGTACCGACCCGGGCGCGCTCGTCATTGTCTAGCACCGGCAGGTTGATGGCGCCCGGCAGGTGATCCTCGGCGAACTCGCCCGGGGAGCGGGCATCGATGATCGCATCGAAGGCCGATAACTCTTCCACGCCGGCAATGCCTTCCTTGCGGCGGGTGACATAGGCGGGTTCAGGACACGTCATGGGTTATTTATCCCGCATGATCCGCGCCTTGTCGCGTTGCCACTCGCGCTGTTTCTCGCTTTCCCGCTTGTCGTGCTGTTTTTTGCCCTTGGCCAGACCGATCTCGAGTTTGATGCGGCCCTTGGTGTAATGCAGGTTGAGGGGCACCAGGGTGAAGCCGGCTTGTTGCACCTTGCCGATCAACTTGCTGATCTCCTTGGCGTGCAGCAGTAGCTTGCGGTTGCGTATGGGGTCGGGATGGATGTGGGTGGAAGCGGTGGGCAAAGGGCTGATATGGCAGCCCACCAGCCAGACCTCTTCCTTCTTGACCACCACATAGGCTTCCTTGATCTGGGCGCGACCGGCCCGGATGGCTTTTACCTCCCAGCCCTCCAGGACGATGCCGGCCTCATAGCGTTCCTCGATGAAATAATCGTGGAATGCCTTCTTGTTATCGACAATGCTCATGGGAACGGGTCAGCTAAAGGGGTTTGAGTTTCATGATATTTTAACAGTCCTGCCACCAATAACCCTTAGATCGCCCCCATGGCCGAAGTCGTGAAATCCGTTCTGGTGCCTTATTCGGCCTCGGAGATGTTCGAATTGGTGGACCGGGTGGAGGACTATCCCCTGTTCCTGCCTTGGTGCGGTGGTACGGAACTGCTCCGGCGAGACGAGGACGTGACCGAGGCCACCATTCACCTGCATTACCTCAATGTGAAACAGCACTTCACCACGGAAAACGCCAAGCGCGCCCCGGAAGAGATGCAGATACGTTTAAAAAGTGGCCCGTTTCGCAAGCTGGAGGGCTATTGGCGTTTCAAGATCCTGGCGGAGGCGGCCTGCAAGATCGAGTTTGTGCTGCACTACGAGTTTTCCAGCGGCCTGCTTGAGAAGGTGCTGGGGCCTGTTTTCGGCATGGTGACCAACAGTCTGGTGGACGCCTTCGTCCATCGGGCGGAAAAGGTATACGGCGCGCGATGAGTGCTCAAATGCAAGTAGAAGTGGTGTACGCCCTGAAAGACCGGCAGAAGCTGGTGTCCGTGAGCCTGCCCGAGGGGGCGACGGTGCAGCAGGCCATCGAGCGTTCGAATCTGCTGGTGGAGTTCCCGGAGATCGATTTGTCCAAGAACAAGCTGGGCATCTGGAACAAGCTGGTAAAAGCCGATACCGCTGTGCGCGACAAAGACCGCGTGGAGATCTACCGCACCCTGATCGCCGACCCGAAAGAAGTGCGCCGCCAGCGTGCCGCGGAGGGGAAAGTGATGAAGAAGGGGGGAGGGGAGGCGCCGGAAGCTTGAACCGGCGCGGATGGGCGGCTGACGCCGCCCGGACTAACGCTTACTTCTGTTCGGTAGAGGGGTAAGACAGTTGACCAATGCCGAGTTTGGCCAGGTCGGAGGCCATGGTGGCCTGTTTGATTACAGCAGCGCTATCACCGGACTTGGCGGCTTCCTTGGCGGCTTTCAACGCCGAATCGGTCGTGGTCCACAGAGCGAATTTGGATTTGGCCATCTTCACGTCGGCTTCGGCCTGGGTCAGGGCTTGCTGGGCTTCTGCGCTGATGGAAGCCTTGGCAGCAACCGGGGCCGCGTCGACGGTCGTGGCGGGCGTGCCGCCGCAACCGTACAGGACAACAGCAAACAGACCGGCAATGGCTACAGAAGTAAATTTGGTATTCATGAACTATCTCCTCTCCATGGATGGATTTGCACTCGCTTGAGAAGCGGCAAGCGAAAATTAAAGCTCGCTTCCCACCCCGTCAACCGCTTTTGTCTTTTTTGGTAAATAAGCACCACAGCTTGGGGGAGGCCTGTTGCCCCGGTATAATGCGGTTTTGCGCGTGAAGGCTCCCTATGCGTATTCTCCAGAAGGCTCTGACTTTCGACGACGTTTTGCTCGTCCCCGCTTTTTCCGACATCCTGCCCCGCGATGTGCACCTTAGAACAAGGCTGACGCGGAACATCCATTTAAATATGCCTGTGGTGTCGGCCGCCATGGATACGGTGACGGAAGCGCGCATGGCGATCACCCTCGCCCAGGAAGGCGGCCTGGGCATCATTCACAAGAATCTCGATGTGGCCCAGCAGGCCGCCGAGGTGGCCAAGGTCAAGCGGCACGAGGCCGGTGTGGTCAAGGACCCGATCACCATCACGCCTGCCATGACCGTGCGCGATGTGCTGACCCTGACCCACCAGCATCGCATTTCCGGCCTGCCGGTGGTGGATGCGGGCAAGGTGGTGGGCATTGTCACCAACCGGGATCTGCGTTTCGAGACGAATCTTGATCAGCCGGTAGCCAACATCATGACCCCGCGCGAGCGGCTGGTGACGGTGAAGGAGGGCGTCAGCCTGGAAGATGCCATGCATTTGCTGCACCGCCATCGCCTGGAACGGGTGCTGGTGATCAACGAGAACTACGAACTGCACGGCCTGATCACGGTGAAGGACATCCTCAAGTCCAGCGAATATCCCAATGCCTGCAAGGATGACCAAGGCCGTCTGCTGGCCGGGGCCGCCGTCGGCGTCGGTGGCGACACCGAGGAGCGTATCGCCGCCCTGGCCGAAGCCGGCGTGGATGTCTTGGTGGTGGACACGGCCCACGGCCATTCCAATGGCGTGTTGAAGCGGGTGGAGTGGGTGAAGCAGAAATACCCGCGCATCCAGGTCATCGGCGGCAACATCGCCACCGCGGACGCGGCCCGCGCCCTGGTGGACCATGGCGCCGACTGTGTCAAAGTGGGCATCGGCCCCGGCTCCATCTGCACCACGCGCATCGTCGCGGGGGTGGGCGTGCCGCAAATCACAGCGGTCCAGAACGTGGCGGAGGCCCTCAAGGATACTGGCGTGCCCCTGATCGCCGACGGCGGCATCCGTTATTCCGGCGATATCGCCAAGGCCATCGCGGCTGGTGCTCACACGGTGATGCTGGGCGGTCTGCTGGCCGGCACCGAGGAAGCGCCGGGTGAAATCGAGCTGTACCAGGGACGTTCCTTCAAGTCCTACCGTGGCATGGGTTCCCTCGGCGCCATGCAGAAGGGCTCCAAGGACCGCTACTTCCAGGACAACGAGGCCAACGTGGAGAAACTGGTGCCGGAAGGCATCGAAGGCCGCGTGCCCTACAAGGGCAGCGCCCTCAACGTGCTGCACCAACTCATGGGCGGCCTGCGTTCCTCCATGGGCTATCTGGGCTCCCGGGATATCCCTCATTTCCACGACAACGCCGCCTTTGTCGAAATCACCTCCGCGGGCATCAAGGAATCTCACGTCCACGACGTGCAGATCACCAAGGAAGCGCCGAATTACAACGTTTGACCCCGTACGCGGCTGGCAGCAGGCGGTTTCCCGCCTGATTGTCGACCGTTGACCGCCAACCCGCGATTGCCATGCACCAGAAAATCCTCATCCTCGATTTCGGCTCCCAGTACACCCAGCTCATCGCCCGCCGCGTGCGCGAGCACGACGTCTACTGCGAGTTGCATCCCTTCGACGTATCGGAAGAGTTCATCCGGACCTTCAAGCCGGCCGGGGTGATCCTCTCGGGCGGGCCGTCCTCGGTGACCGAAGCGGACACGCCGCGCGCGCCCCAGGCCGTGTTCGAGCTGGGGGTGCCGGTGCTGGGCATCTGCTATGGCATGCAGACCATGGCTGAGCAACTGGGGGGCAAAGTGGAGACCGCCAGCCACCACGAATACGGCTATGCCGAGATTCGCGCCCACGGCCACTCTCGGCTGTTGAGCGACATCCAGGATCGGGTCGAGCCCTCCGGCGCAGCCTGGATGGACGTGTGGATGAGCCATGGTGACCGGGTGGTGGAACTGCCCCCCGGTTTCAAGATGATGTGCGACAACGCCGCCACCCCCATCGCCGGCATGTTCGACGATGCCCGTCGCTTCTACGGCGTGCAGTTCCATCCTGAGGTGACCCACACCCTGCAAGGCAAGGCCATCCTCGGCCGCTTCGTGCATGAGCTGTGCGGCTGCGGCCACGACTGGAACATGCCCGACTACATCGAAGAGGCCATCGGCAGGATCCGCTCCGAGGTGGGGACGGACGAGGTGATCCTGGGCCTGTCCGGCGGCGTGGATTCCTCCGTGGCGGCGGCCCTGATCCATCGCGCCATCGGCGAGCAACTGACCTGCGTGTTCGTGGACACCGGGCTGCTACGCCTCAACGAGGCGGAGCAGGTAATGGACACCTTCGCCAAGAACCTGGGGGTCAAGGTCATCCACGTGGACGCCTCCGTCCAGTTCATGGGCAAGCTGGCCGGCGTGGCCGACCCGGAAAAGAAACGCAAGATCATAGGCGGCGAATTCGTCGCCGTGTTCCAGGCCGAGTCGGCCAAGCTCCAGAACGCCAAGTGGCTGGCCCAGGGCACCATCTACCCGGACGTGATCGAATCCGCCGGGGCCAAGAGCAAGAAGGCCCACGCCATCAAGTCCCACCACAACGTGGGCGGCTTGCCCGAGGACATGCACCTCAAGCTGCTGGAACCCCTGCGCGAACTGTTCAAGGACGAGGTGCGGGAACTGGGCGTCGCCCTGGGCTTGCCCCACGACATGGTGTATCGCCACCCCTTCCCGGGCCCCGGCCTGGGGGTGCGCATCCTGGGCGAGGTGAAGCAGGAATACGCCGATCTGCTGCGTCAGGCGGATCACATCTTCATTGAAGAACTGCGCGCAAGTGGTTGGTATGAAAAAACTTCGCAGGCCTTCGCCGTGTTCCTGCCGGTGAAGGCGGTGGGGGTGATGGGCGACGGCCGCACCTACGATTATGTGATCGCCCTGCGCGCCGTTCAGACCCAGGACTTCATGACCGCCCATTGGGCCGAGCTGCCCTACACCCTGTTGGCCAAGGTCTCCAACCGCATCATCAACGAGATTCGCGGCATCAACCGGGTCACCTACGACATCACCGGCAAGCCGCCGGGAACGATCGAGTGGGAATGATTTGATGTCTCGTACTATCCGGCACTGAACAGTATAAAAACTACGTAAGCCCGCGTAACTGCGGGCTTTTTTGTTGTTTTCGTCTGGTATCACCTTGCACGACGATGCACCGGCAAGGAGTTATTTTCAATGGTATTTCCAGTGGTATTATTTTCAGGCGCCCGGAAATTCTGGCCGATACCATTCATTGATGATGCGGGAATTCATGGTATCGAAATCGTGAAACTCTAGGTGTGGTGTAGGTTAGTAGCGAATTTCATGGTTTGAAAAATCATGGTACCGCCAGCCCTCGCCGATACCATGACCAAACGACCGAAACAAAGGAGAGAGCCATGCTTTCCGATACCAAGCTGCGCAACCTGAAGGCGCAGGACAAGATGTACAAGGTTGCCGACCGCGACGGCCTCTATGTGGCAGTCACCAAGGCGGGCGGCATCTCGTTCCGCTACAACTACACGCTCAATGGCAGGCAGGAGACGGTGACGTTCGGTCAGTACGGCGTGGGCGGCATCACGCTAGCAGAGGCGCGTGAGCGTCTGGACGAGGCCAAGAAGATGATCGCCGCTGGCAAGTCGCCGGCCAGGGAGAAGGCGCGGGCCAAGAACCGGGACAAGGGTGCCAAGTCCTTCGACGACTGGGCGCAGGGCTGGCTGCGCGGGTACGAGATGGCCGATTCAACACGGGACATGCGCCGCGCCTGCTACGACCGAGAGTTGAAAGGCCCGTTCGGCAACAAGCTGCTGATTGAAATCACCCATGACGATCTGCGCGACCTGACCGACAAGATCGTGGCCAGGGGGGCGCCGGCCACGGCAGTGCATACCCGCGAAGTGGTGATGCAGATCTACCGATGGGCGAACGAGCGAGGCCAGCGCGTCGACAATCCGGCAGACTTGGTGCGCCCCACGGCCATTGCCCGGTTTGCGCCGCGTGAGCGTGCCCTGTCGCCAGATGAGATCGGCCTGATGTACGAGTACCTGGAGAAAGTGTCGGCAGGCCCGCAGTTCAAGGTGGCATGCAAGCTGCTGCTGCTGACGATGGTGCGCAAGGGCGAACTGACCGATGCAAAGTGGAGCGAGATCAGTTTCACGGAAGCCCTATGGACGATCCCAAAGGAGAGGATGAAGCGCCGGAACCCGCATCTGGTGTTTCTGTCACGGCAGGTGCTCGATATATTCATTGCGCTCAAGACCTTTGCTGGTGGGTCTATATGGGTGCTGCCGTCGCGCTATGACGCCGACCAGCCCATGAGCAATGCCACCCTGAACCGGGTGCTGGAAATGGTCTATACGCTGGCGCAGAAGGACGGGAAGCCGCTTGGCAAGTTCGGTCCGCATGACCTTCGGCGCACGGCCAGCACAATGCTGCACGAGGCTGGATATAACACAGACTGGATTGAGAAGTGCCTTGCCCACGAGCAAAGAGGCGTGAGGGCGGTCTACAACAAGGCCGAATATCGCGAGCAACGCACGGCCATGTTGCAGGATTGGGCTGACATGATCGACGGATGGGTCTTCAAGAAACGGTGACGACTTGCCCAGGGCGTGCCGCTTGTTCGCCTGATGCCTTTCGCGCTTCTATCCATGCCGTGATGTCAGTCAAATCCCATGCAACATTGCGGCTGGTGAGCGCGATCCGGCGCGGAAAGTCGCCGCGTTTTTCCATGTTGTAGATGGCCTTCTCCGACAGCGGGATCATGCCCAGCAGTGTTTTCTTGTTGATCAGTTGCATGATCTATCCTTCAAAACGCCATCACAAACACGTCCATCTTCGACCCCTTGTGTACTTGCCCTTGAGCGCATCTCATCTCGGGAAGGTTGCAAGATTGCACGTCCTCATGGCCAATTTCGTGCATAACCGTTAAGTGTCTGCACCCCAGTTTCCAGAGCAGCGAACTGGGGAATTATTCGCTGAACCTCAGCGCAGAGTAGTGGCGTTGCCCTACCACTTTCTCCAGCCAGCCCGCGCTTGTCTGGCGTTCACTTCTCAAGCGAAGCCTTATGGGCCAGGGTGGTTGACACAGTTGTTCAAAGTGATCATCGGAGTCCATCCACATAAGCCATCCTGAACCTTCCTGACATCTTGATTGCCGTGGTAAATTATAAGCACATGCAACGGTATATAAAAAATGCTTTCATTCAAGAATGTTCAGCGGATGCGTTTGGGAGGCACGCGGGATACCCTCTCGCTGGCTGCCATTTCGGCGGGGCTGTTCGCGACCCACCCCTACCTGGCTGAAAACCTGCCACCCGGGCTTCCCATTTGGGGCGGTTTCGCTGGTGCGGCACTGGGCGGCTTTTGGCTGGCTTCAAAAGCACTGCAACCGTGGGCTGAGCATGGGCTCTTCAATTCGGAACTCAAGCTACGTTCCGGCAATCTGCCCTACGAGGCATTGGCGGGGGGGCATGCCGAAGGGTTGTTAGTCGGCTACCTCGCCGACACCGGCAAGCCGCTCATCCTCCCTTACGAGGATCTGATGCGGCATGGCTTCATCGTGGGGCAGTCCGGAGTCGGTAAAACCGTGCTGGGCCGGCTGCTCATGTTTCAGCAGATCATCAACGGTGGCGGGCTGATCTTCATCGACGGCAAGCTCAACATCGAGGAGTTGGAGACGATCCATGCCTACTGCGCATGGGCCGGTCGTTCCCATGACTTGCTCGTCATCAACCCAGGCGAACCGGACCTCTCGAACACCTACAACCCCATCCTCTACGGCGACCCGGACGAGGTGTCTGCGCGAATTCTTTCCCTCATTCCTTCCACGGAGAACAACCCCGGCGCCGACCACTACAAGCAATCCGCCAACCAGGGCGTGGCCACGCTGATCGCCGCATTGAACCGGGCGAAGTTGTCCTACAACTTCATTGATCTGACCATCCTGCTGATGAGCCAGAAAGCCCTGGCCTATCTGGAAAACCGTGTTCCCCCTTCGCCAGAGAAAACCAACCTCAAGCTGTTCCTCGACCAGTACCGGAGCGTCAGCAGGGAGGGGGTGTCCAGCATAGATATCAAGCGGCTCAAGGAGACCTTCGGCGGGGTAGGAGGGCGGATGTTCATGTTCGGAACTGGCAAGTTCGGCCAGGTGATGAATACCTACACCCCCGAGGTGAACCTGTTCGAGGCGATTAAGCGCAACAAGATCGTCTACGTGATGCTGCCCACGATGGGCAAGGACGTGGCCGCGCAGAACTTCGGGAAGATGGTGGTGGGCGACTTGCGGACAGCCATCTCTTGGGTACAGCGCCTCCCCGAAACCGAAAAGCCCTGGCCACCCTACCTGTGTTTCTTCGACGAGGCCGGTTCCTATGTGAATGCTTCCTGGAGCCGCATGTTCGAGCAGGCGCGTAGCGCGCACATCTGTCTGCTGCCGGCGGTGCAGACGCTGGCCAACCTGGAGTCGGTGAGCCCGGAGCTGAAAGAGATGGTGATCGGCAACACCTGGACCAAAATCTATTTCAAGCTGGGTACCCAGGAAACGGCGGAAGCGGCGGCCGATCTCATCGGCCTGGAGAAGGCCGTCACCCGGTCGCTTTCGTTCACGGGCAGCCAGTCGGATTCGACCAATCGTGCGAATGCTTCACCTGACGGTGGCGTAAGTCAGGGAAGCGGTCTGGCTACCCAGGAGCGCGAGGAAGAGGTCTACAAAGTTTCCACGGACGATCTGAAGGCATTGGACAAAGGCGAAGCCATCGTCACCTTCGGGGGGAACAGCGTCTATCACATGCGCGTCCCGATGATCAGTGTGCCGGAGTCGGTGGCGGCCGAAATCGGGGCCGTGAAGCTCAACCATTACCGGCCTCGCTTTGCCACAGGCATCGACCTGTTCCGGCGCACGGATCAGTACCTCACTGGTGCCGACCGGCAGGAACTCGGCAAGGGCTGAAAGACCCCGTGTTACGCGACGACGATGCTCTCTGGGATCTGGTGGAGTCCGGCCTGTTTGGTGATCCGGCGTTGCACATCGTCGACGAAGACGTGGTCGAGGTCACGAACCTGGAGGACGGTGGTGCACCGCGTTATCTGGAAACGCCGGAAGTCACGGAAGAAGACTACATGGAGGAAGAAGAACGCATAGCCTTCACCTCCCTGCGCGATCAGGTTCGCCTCTGCTGCAACGTCAACACCAAGCCGGCCGCGCGCGATAGGGCCGCCGAGTGGGTCTTCGTGCCCGGTACCCCGAACAAACTGGGGCTGGATTTCGCCCTCTGTTGCCGCGCCTTGGGTACCAGGCCGCATCTCATCCTGGTTCGCGCGCTGTATCAGCTCTATATCCGTCAGATTATTTTCCCGAAGCCGTTGCCATTTCTGGCAACTCCACTCCCAGAGTTGCTGGCCTGTGAAATCCTCTACCACTTCAGTGACGAGGAACTGGATGCAGCCAAGGTGGTGTGGCTATGGCCAGGCATCCGTGCCGACATCCTGCTCGATCACCTGATTCACAAGGTGGCGCGCCCTCGTGCCCAGGCCGCGATGGAACGCCTGGAAGAACGGGGCTATGTCGCACTCTGGAGCGGTTTCTGGTGGTTCACAGGACGCAACCCCTCGATGTTGTCGCCGACCTCGCGGGCGCGCTTCAAATGGTCGGATCAGATCCCATGAAAAATCCCCTGCTCTCGTCATTCGTGATCGTCACGGCGTTCTGGTACGGGGTGCTGGCCATTCCCTCGCGAGCCCTTCTCCATGAAATTCCCCTCTACGCCTTCAAGGGGCTGGGGATCATACTGGTTGGGCTGTTCTGGGGTGTGCTCGCCTTTGCCGTATGGTTGGCTGTTGTCCGAGCCAACAGACAGCATCGCCTGAAATCCGGGGACAGCCGACGTGGACTGGCTATTTCGCTGGGTGCTTTTCCGCGTGGGTCACCCCCGCTGGCCAGGGCTCCATGTAGCGAACCATTCCTGCCCGAGCAGTTCTCGACCTGGTTTACCGCCTACCAGGCCACACATCCCGCCCATGCGGCGCTGCTGCGCGCGGTCATGGAGATATTCCAGGTGCATGACAAGCTGCCTGCCTCGCCTGTGCCTGGGGGGCATGGCGGCGCGACATTGATGCAGCATTCCCGGAATGTCCTGGCCACAATCCTGGGTATGGCGCCGTCCTGGCACTATGACGGCCACAAGAACAAGAAAGGCCAGAACGTCTTCCCGCTCATCGACGGCACCTACCGCTTCGATGCGACCGATCCCTTGATCCCTATCGCCGGCCTGGCTCACGACATCGGCAAGATCACCTGCTATCGGCTGCGCCTGGATGGGCTAGTGGAAGAAGTCAGGCCCAACCACGATACCGAGGGCGGCAAGATCCTGATCACCCTGGATGAGTTCTGGGCGCTCCCGAAGGGGGATCGTGACGCGTTGAACCTGGCCCTGTCGTTCTACCACCACATCAACAGCCTGCCGTTGTGGGCGGACGACAGAACACGCGCCCTGACTGAGTTGCTCATCACCGCCGACATCCGTACCGGCATGGCCGAGGGCGAGAAGAATATGGCTGCCATGTATGAGGACATCGAAGTTTTGCCAGCCTGGCTTGATAGCCAGACGGTCGAGGTAGAAAAACCGCTTCCGGTACGAGCCATCCCCATCCAGGTCATACCAATTGATCACCCGGCCGATGCCACTGCGGCCCCGGTGGACTCAGCCCCAGCTGACGAGAACGAGGCCTGGGCCTGGGATCAGTTCGAGGCATTGCTTCTGGAACCTGGCCGCATCAACGGGAACAACAAGGCCATGCGGGTGGGGTTCAAGCATGGCGAGTGGGTGTACGTGAACGACGCGGTGCTCCGGACGGCATTGGCCTCTGCGCTCAACGCGCCTCGCCTGACGGAGCAGGCGGGGAGAGGGCAGATGTCGCCCTTCACAAAGTTGTTGCTGGCCCGGCTCTCGCGAATGGGGTTGTTGTACCAGCATCACGGCGGCCGTGATTACAGCGAGAAGAGCGCGTTATTCAAGATGGCGATGCACGGAACTGGCGGGAAAATCGTCCAGAACTGGGTATTCACCCTCATTTTCAAAGCGGAGGCGTTTCCTGCCATCGCCGCGATGCCGGACTGCAAGTACCAGCCGCAGGTTCTGGGATGTGGCTTCGGTGAGCACCGGGCCATCAACAAATCGGGCAAGCCTGAATCGTCATTGCCGGCGACGCCCATCGAAGCAGGCCACCCTGGCAACGGTATTCCTCTCGATGTGGATGGCATCGAAGGGGCTGTCCGTGCGTTAAAGGATGCGATGGCCAGTTCCGCACCTCCCCAGTACAAGGAACGGACTGACAAGGACGGCGTGTGGGCCTGTTACGCAGTCGAAGCGCTCAAGTCTTGCGTCCCACTGGCAGGAGGCTGGGAGGTGCTGGTCGGCTGCGAATTGCCAATCGCTGCGGACGCGCGCTGGGTGCGCGGCGCGAGCGACATGTTCCTGTGTCTTCTCATCGGTGAGACGCCCCACCAAGGATAGGGGGCTGTCGTTACACACGATTATCAGGAGTAAAAGAAGTGAAGAAGATAAACCCAGACGAATACATCACGCAATTCGAAGACATGCCCTACATCGTGGCCGTGGCCGCTGAAACGATGGCCATACAGGGTAACCAGGGAGCCGCAGGGCTGAGCCCCGGAGACCTCATGGAGCGTGCCGAATCGGCTATCTCACGCTATCCGGTGCATGCGCATGAGATATGCCTGGTCACATTGGCGATGCTCGCGGACAGCTACATCGAGGAGGAGACCTACCGCAATCTCTTGCGAGAGCAACTCGCTCGGATGGGCGAGTTGCTCCAGGAGGCCGCATGGTCATCCGGTCCGAAGCGGGCCTCTCGTTGAGCCTTGACGGCAACGTCATAAGACGACGGTGACTGGTGGTGAACCCTGTTGATGCCTTGCTCAAGTTCCGTGGCGGACAGCTCTCGCGAGAGGCGCTGGCCGCCACGGTGTACCCCTTGCTCAAGCGCTTGGCCAAGGCGACTGCATGGAAGGTCCGTGGCGTGGATGCCGACGACCTCGCGCAGGAACTCTGGCTGACCTTTGACAAATCGGTGCTGAAAAACTACGAGCCGGGCGTCGCTCTGGAACCCTATCTCTTGGTGATCGCCAGGAACACGGCGTTCCAGATGCGCGGCAAGGTCAGGGAGACCGCCGAATCCGACATAACCGACAGCTCCTCCCCCGAACAAGATGATCGACGCACGCCCATTGTTACCGACGATGGGGTGTTGTCCGATATTGATAGACGTATTGGTATATTGGAAATCAGACGTCGTTTATATAATGCTGCGATGAACGAATCGGAAGAGGGATCGAAGCTGGCCATGCATACCTTGAGATTGCCTTGCGTGAAGGAAGCCGCCACTGCCATGCATGAGAAGGCGTGCCTGCCTGTAATCCAGAAGAGACCACCCGCGCAGCGGGTTCTGTCAGCGGACAACCAGGATCTGGTCGATATCCGCAAAGGGCTGGATATGTCCCAGGCGGAGTTTGCCGATGCGCTGGGTATTGGCATGCCGCGACTGGCGTCGTATGAATACGGCCGGGCAGCCATTCCGGACTGGGTGATGAAGGCGTCCCGAGACTTGGCTGACAACAACGGCAACACCCTGGACTCCGCCAGGACGCAATATGATGGCATTGCCATGCCGGAGATACTCGCCGGCTGGGCCAGGGAACTCGGTGTGCCGTATGACAACAGCCTCGAACTCGCCACTCTGTTGGGCGCATCGAAAGCCACAGTGACGCGATGGAAGAATGAACTTATTCGCCCGCGCCTGAGTGCCTTGCTGCGCTATGAGCACATGGTCAAGGAGGCCAAGAAGAAGCTGGCCAGGCAAAGTGAATTGGTTGAGCAGTTGGCTACGGGCAAGAAGAAGCGCAAATAGATACTGAACAAGCCGGCGCGGCGGCGGCTACTCTCCAGGGATTCCCTCCCCCGCGCACCAGGGACTCGAACAGGCATCGAGAACCCCCACGTCCTCCCGTCCTGGAGGATGCAAGGATGTGGCGTAAGCCACGTTCTGCCTGATGGACAGACAGAGCCCGCCTTGCGCGGGCTCTGGGCTTTGAAGGAGAGGTGCTGGGCAAGACTACGTTGTTATTCGAAGAAGTCCGAAGGTGACTTGTAGTCAGGTGAGACGCAGAGTTTAGGCTGCTCATAAACGTTGATAATGTGCAAATTTGCCCACTTCTGAAAAGCGGGCTGTTTCTGGCAAGACAAGGGAGATGGTGTCGCAGATGGAAGAGGCTGGAAGAGAGGCATATACCGAAGCCGATACATGCAGGCTCTTTATTACACCTGCTCTCCATGCAGCCGGCTGGGGGCAGGCACCCACGCTGATCGGCGAGCAACGCACCTTCACCGATGGCCGGATCATCGTCACCGGCGGCATTGTCCGTCGCGGCAAGCAGAAGCGGGCCGACTACATCCTGTTCTACCGGCGTGATTTTCCGATCGCTGTCGTCGAAGCGAAGGATGCAAGCCGGCCAGCGGAGGATGGTGTTCAGCAGGCGAAGGAATACGCAGAAATTCTGGGGCTCAAGTTCGCCTACGCCACCAACGGCCATCGCATCATTGAGATTGATTACCTCACCGGGCGCGAAACCGAGATCTCATCCTTCCCAACAGCCGAAGCGCTTTGGCAACGTCTGGCTGGTGCGCAGGGGATTAACGAGGCGGCGACGAAGCACCTGCTGGAGCCGTTCAATCTGATCTCCGGCAAGGTGCCGCGTTACTACCAGCAGATCGCCATCCAACGTGTGATCGAGGCCATTCTGCTCGGCCAGCAGCGCATTCTCATCACAATGGCCACCGGTACAGGCAAGACTGCCGTGGCTTTCCAACTCTGCTGGAAACTCTGGAGCAGCCGCTGGAATCGCACAGGTGAGCACCGGCGGCCGAAGATCCTCTTCCTGGCCGATCGCAATCTCCTGGTCGACGACCCGATGGCTAAGATGTTCGCGCCTTTCGGCGATGCCCGGCACAAGATTGCATCCGGTGACGTGAGCCAAAGCCGCGACATGTACTTCGGTATCTATCAGGCCTTGTCGACCCCTGGCAACGAGGTGTTCCGGCAGTACCGCCCCGACTTTTTCGACCTGATCATCGTCGACGAATGCCATCGCGGCTCAAGTCGTGCCGACAGTTCCTGGCGCGAAATCCTGGAGTATTTCTCTCCGGCGGTGCAGTTCGGCATGACCGCCACGCCTATCCGTGAGGAAGAGCGGGATACCTACAACTACTTTGGCAATCCCATCTACACCTACTCCCTACGCCAGGGCATCGAGGATGGCTTTCTCGCGCCGTACCGGGTGCATCGTGTCATCACGACCGTTGACGCTGCCGGTTGGCGGCCCTCGAAGGACGAACTGGACCGCTACGGTCGCCCCATCCCGGATGACGAATACCAGACCAAGGACTTCGAGCGTGTCGTGGCCCTGCGCGCTCGCACCCAGACTATCGCAAAGCACCTCACCCATTTCCTGAAAGGCACCGACCGCTTCGCCAAGACCATCATTTTCTGCGTCGATCAGGAACACGCCGCCGAAATGCGTCAGGCGCTGGTGAACCTCAATAGCGACCTGGTGGCCCAGTATCCCGACTATGCCTGCCGCGTCACGGCCGACGAGGCAGGCATTGGACTCGGCCATCTCGCCAACTTTCAGGATGTGGACAAGCCCACCCCTGTGATTCTGACCACCTCGCAGCTTCTCACCACCGGTGTGGATGCGGAGATGGTCAAGAATGTCGTCCTCGCTCGCGTCGTCGGCTCGCGCCCGGAGTTCAAGCAGATCATTGGGCGGGGCACGCGACTGAAGGTGGATTACGGCAAGGAATACTTCAACATTCTGGATTTTACCGGCACCGCCACCCGCCACTTCGCCGACCCGGATTTCGACGGCGAACCCACCCTCATCGAGGAGGCCGTGATCGACGAGGCTGGCGAACCGGTCAGCGTCACCGAGACCGTGCCTGAAGTGCCGCCGTTCGAATACGAAACCGAGGAAGAACAAATCGGCCCCGGCACCGGTGTGCTGATCGGGGAACCCCCCAGTGAACCGCGCAAGTTCTACATCGACGGCGGCGAAGTGGAAGTCATCGGCCATCTGGTTTATGACCTGGACGCCGACGGCAAGAAGCTGCAAGTCGTCAAATACACGGAATACTCCGGCCGCGCGCTACGCACGCTCTACCCCAATCGCAGTGATTTTCAGAGCAAATGGGCGAACCCGGATACCCGAATTGAAGTGCTGCAGGAACTGACTGAGCGCGGCATCAGTTTCGAGGAGTTGTCCGCCGCCAGCGGCGAGGCCGATGCCGACGCATTCGACCTGCTCTGCCACCTGGCCTGGAACGCACCGTTGCTCACCCGACGCCAACGCGCCGAGCAGGCCAAGCGCGCGACGGAGGATTTGTTCATCCAGTACGGCGGCACCGCCCGCGACATTCTCGCCATCCTGCTCGACAAATACATCGAGCGCGGCATCCTCCAATTCAGCCAAATCTCGGAACTGCTCAAGGTGCAGCCCCTCGACCGTTACGGCAAGCCGTCGGAAATCGCCAATCTTCACTTCGGCGGCATCCAGCCGATGCGCCAGGCCATCAATCGCTTGCAAGCCGCTCTCTACCAGTAAAACAACCACATGGCCCGAACCCGCAAGACCAAACAACCGCTCACCACAGCCCAGCAACTGTCGGCCCTGATCAAGTCCGCCCGCGACATTCTGCGCAAGGACAAAGGCCTGAATGGCGACATCGACCGCCTGCCGTTACTGACCTGGGTGATGTTCCTGAAATTCCTCGATGACCTGGAAACCCAGCACGAGGAGGAGGCAGCCCTGGATGGCCAGCCCTATCACCCCATCATCGAGTCACCCTACCGCTGGCGCGATTGGGCTGCGCGGGAGGATGGGATCAGCGGCGACGAACTGCTCGCCTTCATCGGTCAGGACACCGCCGTTCGCTCGAATGGCAGTTCCGGCATGGGGCTGTTCCGCTACCTCAAGAGCCTGGCCGGCACCGGCGAAAAGGGTAGCCAGCGCGAGGTGATCGCCAATGTTTTCGGCGGTGTGCAGAACCGCATGGTCAGCGGTTACCTGCTACGCGACATCATCAACAAGATCAGCGGCATCCACTTCAGCGCCAGCGAGGAAATCCACACCCTATCGCACCTCTACGAATCGATGTTGCGCGAGATGCGTGACGCGGCGGGGGATTCCGGCGAGTTCTATACCCCGCGCCCCGTGGTGCGCTTCATGGTCGAGGTCATCGCGCCTAAGCTGGGCGAGACCGTGCTCGACCCGGCATGTGGCACCGGCGGCTTCCTGGTGGAGGCCTATGACCACCTGGCCCAGCAGGTCAAAACCCCGGATGACCGACGCACGCTGCAACGCGCAACCTTGCATGGCCAGGAAGCCAAGCCGCTGCCCTACATGCTGGCGCAGATGAATTTGCTGCTGCACGGCCTGGAAGCCCCGATGATCGCCTACGGCAACACACTGGCCGGCAAGCTCACCGACATAGGCGAACGCGAGCGGGTGGACGTCATCCTCACCAACCCGCCCTTCGGTGGCGAAGAAGAGGCTGGCATCAAGGCAGGTTTCCCGGCTGACAAGCAGACGGCGGAAACCGCGCTGCTCTTCCTCCAGTACATCATGCGCAAGCTACGGCGCCAGCCCATACTTGGTAGGGCTGCCGTGGTCGTCCCCAACGGCACCCTGTTCGGCGACGGCGTGTCAGGCCGCATCAAGGAAGAACTGCTGCGCGAATTCAATCTGCACACCGTCGTCCGCCTGCCGCAGGGCGTTTTCGCCCCCTACACGGACATTCCCGCCAATCTGATCTTCTTCGACCGCGCTGGCCCCACCAGGGACATCTGGTACTACGAACTGCCCTTGCCGGAAGGGCGCAAGAAATACAGCAAGACCGCGCCGCTGCGATACGAAGACTTTGACTCCTGCCTCGAATGGTGGGGCCAGCGTGAAGGGAACGCGCAGGCGTGGAAGGTCGATTTCGCCGCCCTCAAGGCCGATACCCTGGCCCGCGCCGAGCCCATCTGGAAACAAGCGGAGGCCGAGCGCCAGGCCGCCACGCTGCTCGGCAAGCGGCTCCGGGAGATCGAGCTTGAACTCACCGCATTGAACGGCTCAGGCAAGAAAGCGCCTGTCGAAGCCGAGCAACGCGACCTCAAACGCCGCCAGCAACAGCACGACGAGGCCGCCAAGGCTGCCCAGCGCGAGGGCGATGCGATCTACTGGCCGATCTACAACCTCGACCTGAAAAATCCGCATGCCAAGGCGGGTCTGGAGCATGCCGACCCGAAAGATCTGGTGGCGGCGATGCGCGCCAAAGAACAGGACGTGATGCGCTTGCTGGCGGAAATCGAGGCCCTGGTCAGCGAGGTATCGGCATGACCCAACTTACGACACCCACTGGCTACGGCGACGTCCATACCGGCATCGTTGATCTGCTGGAAGCTGCACGCCGCGCCGCCGTTCGTAGCGTCAATGCGCTGATGACCGCGAGCTATTGGGAAATCGGGCGGCGCATCGTCGAATTCGAGCAGGGGGGCGAGGGCCGGGCCGAATATGGAGCGGCGCTTATCAGACGCCTGGGCGATGATCTGACCCGTCAATTCGGGCGAGGCTTCAGCCGGCAGAACCTATGGCAGATGCGAGCCTTCTATCTGGCATGGCCCGCCGAACAGATTTTGCAGACACTGTCTGCAAAATTTTCACCCTCCGCGATTCTCCAGATGGCGTCTGGAGAATCGCGGGGCACGCAAATAGTCCAGACACTGTCTGGACAATCCCATGACCTTGCCTCACTCGCCGCCCGCTTCCCGTTACCCTGGTCGGCCTACGTCCGCCTCCTGTCCGTCAAGAACGCCGCCGCCCGCGCCTTCTACGAAACCGAGGCCCTGCGCTGCGGCTGGTCGGTGCGCCAGCTCGACCGGCAGGTCAACAGCCAGTTCTACGAACGCATCGCGCTATCGAAAAACAAGGTGGCCATGCTGGAAACGGCCGAGGCGGCCGAGCCCGACGACGCGATGACGCCGGAAGAGGCCATCAAGGATCCCTTCGTTCTCGAATTCCTCAACCTCAAGGATCAGTACTCCGAATCCGATCTGGAAGACGCACTGATCCAGCATCTCGCCGATTTTCTGATGGAACTGGGCGACGATTTCGCCTTCGTTGGCAGGCAACGCCGCCTGCGGCTGGATGACACCTGGTTCCGGGTCGACCTGTTGTTCTTCCATCGCCGGCTCAAGAGCCTGATCGTCATCGACCTCAAGGTCGGCCAGTTTGGCTATGCCGACGCCGGCCAGATGCACCTCTACCTCAACTACGCCCGCGAACACTGGATGAAGCCCGGCGAGAACCCGCCCATCGGCCTCATCCTCTGCGCGGGGAAAGGCGCATCGGAAGCCCACTACGCGCTCGACAACCTGCCCAACAAGGTGATCGCCGCCGAGTACCAGACCGTGCTGCCCGATGAGAGGCTGATCGCCGAGGAACTGGAACGGTCGCGGCGGGAGCTGGAGGCGCGACGACTCGCCAGGCCCGAGACGGAGGGCGAGGCATGAATCGCTGGCCGCGAGCCAAACTTGGCGACATTGCGCCCATCGTGCGGCGCCCCGTCGAGATCGACATTGACAGGGCTTACCCCGAGTTGGGCATTCGCTCGTTCGGCAAGGGCACTTTCCACAAGTCGGCGCTGGCCGGGACAGATGTTGGCAGCAAGCGTTTGTTCGGGATTGAGCCAGGCGACCTGATTTTTTCCAATGTCTTTGCCTGGGAAGGTGCCGTCGCTGTTGCGCAACCCGAGGATAGTGGACGCTTTGGCTCCCATCGCTTCATCACCTGCGCCGTTGACTCTAAGCGGGCCATCGCGTCATTCCTGAGCCGTTATTTGACTGCAACACCTGAAGGACTGGAACAGATCAGAAGGGCATCGCCGGGTGGGGCGGGCCGTAATCGAAACTTGGCATCGAAAAACTTGCCGAGATTGAAGTTCCGCTGCCTCCCCTGGCTGAGCAACAGGCCATCGTCACCCGCCTCGACACCCTGGCCGACAAGGTGCGTCAGGTTGCTGAAAACCTGAATGCCATTGAGGCCGATGCCGAGCGGTTGCTGGCGGTGCGTTTCCGCGAGGCCATCACCGGTGCTCCCTATCGTCCGATGGCCGAAGTCGCCCCATTGGCACGGCGAGGCGTCGGCATTGTCCTGGAGGCGAATTACACCGAACTTGGCGTCCGGAGCTTCTACAAGGGAACGTTTCATCGGCGCACTGTTCCCGGTAGCGATTTCTCGTGGCAAGACCTTTACCGTGTCCGCACGGGCGATCTGATTTTCAGCAATATCATGGCATGGGAGCAGGCCATTGCCATCGCGAAACCTGAGGATGACGGTTGTGTCGGGAATCACCGAATGCTCACGTGCGAAGCCAATTCGGACTGCGCTGTACCGGGCTTCCTCTGGTACTACTTCACTACGCCAGAGGGGTTCCAGAAGGTGTATGCCGCATCACCTGGTACAGCGGCAAGAAACAGAACGATCACAGCGCCGGCGCTAATGGCCATCGAAGTGCCCGTCCAGCCGCTGGCAGTCCAGCAAACCTTCGACGCCCTGCAAACCAAGGTCGCCGAACTTAAAGTTCGACATGCCGCCATCCGCCAGGCCAATGCCGCCCTCGTGCCGGCGACGCTTGAGCGCATTTTCCAATCAGGAGTTGCAAGCCATGTCTAACGCTCCCCTGCAGTCCTCTCTGTTCGAGGAAGACTACCTGCTGCGCGAGCTCGGCCAGGTGGCTCACGTCCCTCAGGTGGCGCTGACTGAGTTGGTGGCCAATGCCTGGGATGTCGGCGCTACGCGGGGGGGTGACCTTGCACTATGACCGACGTAATCGAAATGAATAAAAGGGCATCCGGAATCTGCTGTTGAAATATTTTTGAGTGGCTCATCTGGTGAGCCGTTGCCTCGTTAGCATGACAAACAACATCAAATCGGGTGGGACAGCTGGTGGTAACAATATCCGCAGACAATTTGCCTCACGACATACGCCTGATCGCGGCGGTGTCTCGCTTGATCGACATCCACCAGAGTCGACGGGAGGCTGGCGGCACCTATGTGCCAGATGTGCCCGAAAGAGCC
The DNA here is from genome assembly GCA_041736375.1 of Thiobacillaceae bacterium. Classification (GTDB taxonomy): domain Bacteria; phylum Pseudomonadota; class Gammaproteobacteria; order Burkholderiales; family Thiobacillaceae; genus Thiobacillus. Next base: position 29,737 of record JBGSTQ010000423.1, on the reverse strand, counting down.
GGGTTTAACTTGCACTTGGCGCTTTCCGCCATCGAGTGTCTGCATGAAATCGAAATGGACAGGGGAATCGGCTTCTGCCCGATCAACGAACTCGTGGCGAGGATACGGAAGCGCGCCCCACAAGTAACCGACGCTGACATCGAATACTGCGTTTCCAACCTGGGGCAAGCCCGCGAGATCCATTACGGCATGCCAGGACAGGATGGCGAGATCACTTACGCCAGAACTTGGGATACCACGCCGCTGATCGATGTTGAAGAAGGGTTTTCGCAGATACACCTCACGGAAAACGCCAGGCTGCTTCTTCGCGTCTCATCGTTGAGGGAAAGCTGGCTGTACAGCGACCTTGACGCTGATAGGTTGATCAAGGCCATTGAACGAGGCCAGTTCCAAGACGTCCCGGTGTTTTGTCGAGCCATGACCTTGGACCTGGCAGCCAAAAGCAAGCAGCTATCGGGCGTTCTGGAACGCCCCTCTCTCGCCGAGTTGAGATCCTTGCTGATAGCAGAGGGATCCAGTATCGCCGCTTCCTTGAGCACGGCGGCCGTCACCATCAGCCACGCGATTGAACTGGTATTTAACGAGCACATCCAGGCCAGCTTCTCGGTCTGGGCTGGGCGAACTGAGGCCAAGTTTTACCTGGGCAATCTGCAGGCTGACCTGGAGCTGGTGTTACAAAACGTGGAATCTCTTTCCAGGAGGTTCCTGCGCTTCATCGAAATGGCACAAAGAGTCAGGAACGAAGGCAATGCGGCTATCCATTTCCTGCACATTGCCGACTCCTTGGTTGAGCAGGGCAGCGAAGACGCGATCCGACGAACCGAAGCCCTGCTACATGAATTGATGCCGTGGGGGCTCTCCACCACCATTTTCCACCCGTCCATGATGGTCGGTGCTACTGACTTGCGGGAACAAATTGCCCAAGAGCCTGAACGTGTTCATGGCTTCACCGTGGATCCCACAATTGCAGGTGGTTCAGCCCGCCTGATGGACTTCCTGATGCGCAACCGCGACCTGGTGATTCAGCGGCTTCAAAGGGGGCCGGCCAGTTTCAGCGAGATGATGTCTTTGACAGGCTTGGTTCTTGGAGAGGGTGAGACGCCACTGGATTTCTTCGGCGTATATGCCGCGCCGGGAATGCTGACTTCGGAAAACCAGAAGATCGTGGTTGGCCTGACCGATTTGACAACCCAATTCGTTCACGCCGATCGTGAAGTAACCGGGAGCGATCCGGTCATGTTTCTTGAGGAAACTCCATGACTCCAACAGACCTTGGGCTTGTTTTCGGGTTGTTGCTCAAACACCGGGAAATACACGGTAACCCACCCGACCGGCCGCCACGAGAAAACGAACTGGAGGTGGCGCGAATCCTGTCGGACTGTAGTCAGTCAGAACTGCGAGACCTGGATGAATTCCTGGCCGCTCAGGGGTTCACGCTCTACATACGGGACGGCTTGGAGTTCGGTATTCCCCCGAAAGCGGGGCGAAACAATCGGATCTATGTCGTGACCAGGCTACGTGGTGAAACCTTGGCGCCCTACCTGGACAACGATTGGACGCTCGATCAAATCCGTGATGGCAGACGTAGAAACGCCAGCAAAGCTGAGCGAGTAGTCTGGCTGGCGAGGATGTGGCTTACCTTGCAGTGGTTCTTTTACGAACGTATCGATCGGCTACCGGCGGAAATCAGCCGTTACCGCGAGGCCTTGGTCTCCGAGAAATTGTTTGTCGATTCACTTTCCAAGGGCATCGAGCAGCTTGGCAATATGGGCCGCCCTGAAGGGATGGAAGGCACGGCATGGGATCTTCTGTGGGGGAACAAGAACAGCCTCCATGCCTACGCAAGCCGTTTTCTCAAGGTTATGGAAGAGGCCGGCATGATCCAGGACGCAGGCAACCCTGGCGAGTACCGACAGACCCTTGTGGCTGCTGTGGATATGGCGGTGATTGCTGAGCATGAACTGTCCTATCTCATGCCGTCCGACTCGTCAGTGACTCTTGAACGACGATCCGTTGAGTTGATAACGGGCCAATCACAAACGGAGTCGGAAGATGCCGATCCTGCAGCGCATTGAACTCTCGAACTTCCTGAACAGCGGACGCACCAAACCATGGCGCCCCGATTGGCCGCACCAGATCCTTGAGATCAATGGTGAAAACGCTGCCTTGAACATACCCAACGGCAAGGGGAAGAGCACGATGGTTACCGCCATCCTGGCCATGTTGACCTCCCACGGCAAGAGCTTGAAGGACATCCGCACACGCTTCTTCGCGCCATCTCAGACAGGACATTTCACACATATACGAATTCAGGTGCTCATCCCGATGCCAGGGGCCAGTGGTGACCTCGTGGCGCAAAGTGGCGGGGAATTGGGTGGCCAGACCATGGTGTTCGGGATGTATGGCTACAGTGGAGAGAACGAGAAGCTGGAGGTGTATGCCTATCAGGGAACTCTTGATGACTGTCCTGTCGCGCACGTCCACGAACTCCATCACACGCTCATTGCTGACGATGCTTTCCTGGGGCAACTGAGGACGTGCACCAACCTGTTTCCGGGCAATGCCAAAGAACGAACCAGGCGTGCATGGCTTGCCTTTGTCGAAGACTTCTTCGACATGTCATCGCTCAAGCAACAGTTGATCTACCAACTCATGCGCGGCGCCGAAGGTGGACACGGCTACTTCGAGGTGAAGCCGCCGGCCGGCATGAACTATTCGGCTGCGGTTTTCTACGAACGCCTGGCGCCAGAACTTCTTACCGATGTCATGGGCGATCTCGGCGAAGAAGGCGAGCATGGCATTGAAGACACGATCCATGAAAAAGTCTCGAAGGTCATATCCGCCAAGCATGAGACCGCCAGAAAGGCGGAAGAGCTGCGCCGTGCAGGCAACACGCTTCGGGAGCTTGCAGGTGCGCTGGAGTTGGGCTCCAAGCTGAAAGACGCCAAGCAGGCCTATGACCAGCATCTGGGCGCGTTTTCGGTTGAAATGGCTGTGCTGAAAGACGTGGTGGTGGATGTCCCCATCCCAGGTATCCCAAGAACGCCACCTGAAACCATCCCGAAAATTGCCCGATCTATGGTTATGAAGGATGGCTCGTGGTTCCTGTCGGATCGAGTAATGGCTGAGTTCACCGGGGAGCCCGCCAGTGAAGTAAATCGGCGCGCACATGAAAGAAATGGGTTGTCACTTCAACAGGCCCATCGTTCGCAACTGATTGATTTTGCTTGCCATAGTTTTTCTGCCATCAGCAAACGTGGGCCATCAGGTAGCCTTTATTCCCGCGAGTCAGCGCTGGCCCTCCTGAAACTCACTTCGACCTTCACCCGCGACTGGACCCGCGATAAGGCTATCGATCTGGTGACCCAGGCCTTTGATTGGGTCGAAGCGCATGCCGACACCAACCCCGCAAGGGCACTCAAGAAACGACTCGAAGCGGAGCTTGCGACCAAGTCGGAAGAGAGGGAGCGACTTTCCAATCGGTACAAAGACCATCAGGCCGAGAAAGAGAAGCTGCAAGACGAGCAGACCCATGTTGGGGAACAGCAGTCGGAATACCGCCGCATGGCGGATAGCAGATTATTCACGGAGGAAGAGCTTGCTTCGCCCACACAGACTGGTCGCCTGGTGGGACAGGAACTGGAGAAGGCTGCCAAGTCATTGGATGACCACAAGGACAAGGTGCGCCGGCTCAAACCTGTCTATGAAGGCTGGCAGGCCTTCCTCAGTGAATACGGCGAATCGATCAGCCCTGCTGAAAAGGCCATGCAACTGGAGAATGCATCCGAGGAAGCCAATCGGCTTCTTCAGGAAACTCAATCAGCATTGAAAAAGGCCCGAGATCTCCGCAAGCCTCTGGACACCACCAAGGAGGCAGCGAACAAGCGCTTCAACGAACTTGATGCCAAGTTGAAACGGTTCATCGAGGCATTGCCAGCCAGGGATCGTTTTATCAAGCTGTTCGGTGAGGCGTCTCCCGTCGGCCTCGCTAAACAGGTGACCTCAGATCGAGACCAGACCAGGAATCGACTGAGTAGCATTGAGGGCGATAGGAACAAGTTCCGGCCTTTCATCAAGGCATTGGCCATGTTCCAGGCTGCCAACGGGGATGGCGATCCGGATGCGTGGTTGCTGGACCGCCTCAACCGTTGGGAAACGCTTGGGAGGGAGGTCGAGCGACTCAAGGGCGACCTGGTTGAGGCCGGCGTGCGACGGTCGGCCCTGGACCAGGCTGTGATTGTGGCTGGGAAGGTTACACGCGAGGCGGTAGCGATCGCTGGCGGGAAGTCTGTTCCAGTGCATGAGGCCGTGGTCAAGATGCAGCTTCCAACAGACCGCATGGAAAGCGTTTTGACCCTGTTCTCCGCATTGCTGCATGCACCGGTTTACCAGACTATCAGTGAAGCCGTTGAGGCCGCAGGCAGGCTGGCGAAGGCGGGTGTTGAGGCGCCGGTATTCGTGCTCGCGGAACTGGAAGAGTTCTGCCGAACCGGGGTGATTTCCAGAGACGCAATGGCTGCGCATACCTGGCTTGTCGGCGTCCGAACACGACAGGTTGATTGCTTGCTTGACCCGACATTGGTCGAACGTGAGAAGGCGCTGATTGACAATCAGGTTCAGGAGCTGACTCAGGTTCTGTCTACCAAGCAGACCGAACGCACCACATGTTCACCAGAAAGCGAAGAAACCACGCTGGCCAGGCATGCCTCTGAGGGCGTCAAGCATGGCTACCTGGAAAAGGATGCACAGCTTGCAACAGAACAAGACAAGCTCAATGCAATGCTCCCTGAACTGGAGGCCAAGGCCTCTACTGAAACGCTTGCGGACATCACCCAGGTTGAGCGCCACTACAGAGAATTCGCCCAAACGAATGAGTCGGCGCTCAGGGATGAGCATACGGCTGCCGAATTAGATTCGGAGAGGGCGGCCGATGCATTGGAGATCAACAATGGTGAAATTGAAAGTCTCGAAAAGCGCCTCGATACTCAGCAAAAATCAGCAGCCGACGCCACACTGGCGGCTGGCAAGAATAATCACCTTCAGCGCATCCAGGCATTTATTGATCACGCGGAGGAGAACCCGGCGTTCATGGCTGAGGCCGGTGATACCGAAGCGACTCTGGACAGAGCCAAGTCCCATGCCGATCAACGTACACGGTTCCGATTCGAGGCGGCTGAGCTATTTGTGAAGGCCGGGCCAGATCGCCCCAGGCAAATCCAGCAACGCCTGAACGATCTGAAAGCTGAGCAGCATGTGATTCAAGACCGCTTGCTACCACCTTTGAACAAGGCGATCGAATCCATCGAGAACCAAAATCTGGGCCTGATCAAGAAGGTCATGGTGATCGATGAGTTTGTCCGAGGCCTCATCAAGAAATACCGGGAATTCACGACTGAACAGGAAGACCTGGCCACAGTTACCAGGGATCAGATCGAACGTCATCCTCTCGGCGGGTTCGCGCTGGGGTTGCGTGAGGAGGATAACCTTGAAGACCTGGTTCGTATGCTCATAGACATCGAGAGCGATATCCAAATCGAGGATTCTTCGGAGCTCCGCCAGGCCATGAAAGACGCCAAGGAGGGCTACCAGCGAGCCAGGAGCAGTCTGGCGTCGATGGTCGACAAAATCCTGGTCATGGGGGATCTGGATCTAACTGAGCATGTGCGCCTTGAACTCGCCCATGCCAAGGAAAGTCCCGCCATCGTGGATCACCTCCATGCTGTAGCGAAAAGCAATTACGAGAAGAACCAGGCCGCCAACGCGACTGCCACCGCCTACCTCGAAAGCGAATGGGAAAACATTGGGAAGTGGCTAAAAGCGTTCACGCAGCGGCTGCCGGACAATTTGAAGATCATGAAGGCGGTATTCGGCCCTGGGAAGGACAAGGACGGCAATCTGGGCGCCGGCTTCGAGATCGAGGCAACAGAAGCCAACCAGGACGACATCAAGGCGGTTCTGGATAAAGTGGTGGAAATGGTCGAGAAATACGAATCGACCAAGCATGCCGTCGAGAACGCCGCACCCGGCCTGCGCGATCAGGCTATCCGTGGCATCCGCGCTGAAATCCGAAATACCTTCTATCAGAAAGTCATCCTCAACCCGCGAATCAAGGTGCGCATGCCATCCATCAGCCAGCATTCGTTGCCCTTGGAAAAGAACATGGTCAGCACAGGCCAGGGCGTAGCCATGACGCTCCTGTGGATCGTGAAGATGGCGGATTACGTCACCGAGCGTGAACTGCGTCGCGTGACCACCAGCCGGGCTCAGCAAAAGCATCTGCATCCCACCCAGTTCGCCATCATGGACGGGGCATTTTCGAGCTTGTCCAACAAGGGGCTCATTCGGGATGCTCTGGACAGCATCAAGCGCACACGGGGACGTTTCCAACTCATCATCACGGGGCACGACGAGAACTACCAGAACAACTTCGAATACTTCCCAACTCTGATCGAGGCCCGTGAAATCAATGGCCAGTTCATGTATGCGGACAGCAGGACACGGCGGATTTTGCAGCCCGAAGAAGTCGGATCGCACTATGGGGCAATCGGGTTGATGAACCTTCGTGTGAAACCGACCCGTGGCGCTGTGGTTGAGCACTGACGATGGGGCTTGAGGATTCTGTCGAGCGAATTCGCGCGGCGCTCATCAAGAAAATGAGTGGGAAGGCATACCTTCGCCCTGGTGGGTTGGTTGAAGGTCTGGCAACGGACACTGGGGAATCTCCTTTGACGATCCGACAATCCTTGGGGCGACTGTCAAAGGAGCGCTGGATAGAGGGTGTATCGCCCGATGGTGCACCGTTCGCGCAAGTGAGGATTATCGGGTCGTTACCAGTGGTTCCCCAGGATACTGACCGGCAACGCTGGATATCCGTGCTGGAACGATCCGAGCTTCAACTACAGGATCGAGAATCCTTGGCGCCACTGAGTGCAAAGCTGGCAGCATTTTCTGAATCAGATATGTGGCTCATTCTCCAGGGGCTGATCAGTCTGCGTGAGAGCCAGGCCAGTGAAACCGGCCGGCATCGTTTTTTGGTCAGTGCACGATACCTCTTGGGCTCATCGAAGCTCCTGGACGAATTTGCATCCCCATCCCTCAGGGCGTTTGGAATCCACGTCGACCAGTTTCAAGGCCACCCGCTCTACGTTGTCGTAGCCGGATGCCAATCACCGGATGCTGTAGTGCTGGTTGAAAACCCGGCTGCCTTCGAGATGGCCGTGGCCACGAATGCTATTCATCAGTGTGCTTTTGTGTGTACGTACGGCTTTGGGCTGAGCAAGTCTCAGGAAGACTATGGAAATCAGTTGGCCGGCATGGTGGAAGACCGGTTCGCGAGCGCGATCACCCTGAGAAGAGACGGGGCGACATGCCCTGGCGCGAAAGAGCTGCTTGCCCATGACAGGATTGCGTTTTGGGGAGATCTCGACCCCGCCGGGATTCAGATTTATCTGCGGCTCAAAAAAACCGTGCCGGGCCTCCGCTTGAGTGCGCTTTATCAGCCGATGATCGCTTCGCTTAGAAACCAGAGCCGGAACCATCCCTATGTTTCTGTAGTGGGAAAAACAGGCCAAAACCAAATGCCAATAACATGCGGGGAGGATGAGAAAATTGCCAGAGAGCTTCTTGTTCTGTGTGCTTCTCGGGGGGTAGATCAAGAACGGGTGTTACCCATAGAGATCGAGTTGCTCGCGCCCGATCTACTGATACTCAAATAATAAAACCCCGCTGGCCAGAGGCCAAGCGGGGTGCGGTTACAACTCAGAAAGTGTCTTCCAGCGCAGCGAAGACAGCCTTGGGAACATCTTCAGCCTGATTGGCAACACCATAGCGAGCAAATCCTCCCGCCTTTGCCATATAGCCAGCTCCTTTGGGGTTGATACCCAGGAAAACTACCCTGGTCTCGATTCCATGCTCGATGGCCGTCTTCTGCATGCTGGCAACCAGCGAGATTTCGCCAACGTCTCCGTCGGTCAGCGCCAGGATCACCTTGCGCTTTTCGGGGCGCTTGGCGATCTCGCCGATGGCCGTGAAGCAGGCCGAAGGGAAGTCCGTGCCACCCGAAGCCTGATAGCGGCCGAGGCAAGCCCGCGTGCCCCGCCAAGGTGCAGAGAATGGCTTGTATGCCGTCATCGTCTGAGAAAATCCCTCCACCGAGAAAGACACGCCTCGACCGTCGAAACAGGCAAGTGCATCCCCAAGTGCCGAGACAGCATCCAACGCGACCGCTTCCGTCGTGTCGGTGCTGGTACCGATAGGGCTACTCATGCTTCCTGACTTGTCTACCAGCACGAACAACGCCGTATCCAGACCCGGCGCTGCCTCGCCTTCCCGTTCGAACACCTCCAGATCGAGCAACTTCGTTCTGGAAACACGCCTGGCATCCAGGCGACCGCCACCGCGTACCGAGAAATCCTCCTCATCCACACGGGACTGGAGCATGTCTTCCAGCTTGCGGGAGAGGGTTCTGGAAATCCCGGCAGAGCGCGCTGACGGACGCCATCCCTGGATAGGCGACGCCACAATGGTACGTGGCATCTCGGTCAAGTACTGGCTGGAACCAACGCTTTTGCCCATCGCTTCCTTGGCCATGTCCTCAAGACCTCCAGGACCGCAATCTTTCGTGCTTGCGGCGAGAGCCTGTGCGGCGGATTTGCTCTGCTTCTGGCTTTGCTGCTGGGAAGTGCTCGCTGCCAGGTTGCTTTCTGGCCCAGATGCACCTTTATCAGCCTGACCCTCCTGCTGTTCAGCCGACTGCACCGGATGTGGCTTCGGATTGGCCGCCGGCTTTGCAACATCTCCAAGCAGCCTGAGGATGGCTTTGGTGGCGTCGACTGCTTCCACCGTTGAACTACCACGGCTGCCGTTCCTTGCGATCTTCAGGATGTCGTCTCTCAACGACACACCGAACAGCTTGAATGCCATCGCCCGAGCCGGAATCGGATCGAGTGGCTGGCCAAGCTCTTCCGCCCGCAGGCAGTTGAGCAACAAGCCCGTGACGACGCCGGCTGGGTGAGGTTTGGCGGGAAGATCGAAGAAGCCTTCCGGCTTCAGAGCTTCCACGGTCGCATCGAGGATCCGTTTGATACCTGGATACACCCTGCACGCCAGCCGTTCGATCCGGATGTCCTCGATGATGTTGAGGATGCTCTTGCCCAAGGGTGAAGCGTCTCGGACAAAGGCACTCCACTCTTCCATATCCGTATGCCGGATATGGCCCACACCCTCATGCGCAATGAAGCCGCGCATAAGGGTTACGGCTCGCGCATCGCCATCCCCGATCAGGCTGGTAGGGATAAAGATGCGGGTGCCATCGGTGGAAGCGGTGTCGGCAGACGCATCGAACACCACCTCGACGCCGATTCGGGCAGCCACGATCTTGGCGATCGTGCCCATGTGTGACAAAGACATGTGACTCTCCTTTACGAAAAGCGCCCCCACGGGCGCGGTTGATTTCGAAAAGGAGTAGGTCGGACAACAGACGATAAAGAGGGTATTGGGGTCAGGCGTTGAAAAATGGGCGTCAGGTTTCGTCGGGATTGCTTCCGTAAATCGGTATTGCGTGTTTTGTGATTCGACTTGCCGGATAGACATCGGACTCCCCACTTGAATTCTCATATGTAGAACTTGAATGGCAACTTGGGTTCTGAATGCACCGGCGCAGCAGTGAGGATGTCACCGATGGCGTCAGCGAACTTGATGGTCACCGGTTCCCTGTCATTGAAAAGACAAGTGTTGAAGTTGATCTTCGATAGGGAGAGGATGTCTGACATGACATTTTTAATGTCGGCATCCCCTCGACGAACTGATACCTTTAGTGGATTGGGCGTCTCAGGTCCCATGTAGGTATCCAAGCGTGAAACGTATCCGGAAGTCCACAGGAATCCAGAACGAGGGCTGGTAATCAGCGCGGTTCCTCGAACAACTGGGTATGCACCCGGGCGGAAGAGCTTCAGCTGATCCCAAGCATCCGAGATTTGCACCCCGACCACATTGGAGGTGTGGTCAGTTGCGGCTTCCATGAAGCCAGCCCATTCATCGTCACTGAATGAAGCCTTCGCGTGGATAAACAATTCCACCGGGTCAGCCTGATGTTTGATTCGGTACTCCCCGAGAACAGTCTCAATGAGACGTCGAGCTGATGCTCTATCTAGGTGGAACTCCCGTCGATCAGGATGAAACCACGGGCCAAGCGCACCACGAAACACCACACCCTCGCCATCGGATAGAAACATCTGGGCAGCGCAGCAGGCGTAGCGGGGATCGGCGGATTCAGGCTGTTTCTTGTAGACCAAGCCCACGTAGCAAACGCCTGCCCGCATGTCGCCAAGTTGCCACGGACGACCACCGCTCTTGTAGTAGGAGCCCGTGCAGAGCTTCCAGGCGATGGTTGCTGGATCCTCGACGCGTCGCTTTGGATCCCTCCCGTTGGCTTTGAGAAAGTCATCAGGGGTAAGAGTTGATTCACGTACGATCTGAGTCACGATCTGGTGATCCAGGAGCCTGGCTTTCAGTTGTCGCCGGAAGTTCTTGGCATATTTGTAGACTTCGGCCTCCCGCTCAGCGATCCCAAAGAGTGTTGGCTGTATCACCAGGTTTGCTGCCTTCTTTTCACTGATCCTGACCGACCCCCTCACTCGCTCCCCAATCGCGACAGTTGAGTTGGGACGCCCCATGTCAAAAATGAAGTCGGGGATCACCACGTACCAGAACGCAGGGGGATCTTCTGATCGCTTCTGGTCGGCTACGAGACGATCGACAAATACGTCCACTACAGCTTTGATTGCCTCATGGCGGTTGTCGATGCAGATCAACTTGCGCAGTTCCTTCCCATCGATATCGGTGATGGTTCGTGCCGGCTTGTTCGACCAGAGAGAATTGAAGGCCTCGCTGAAACCAGGGAAGGGGACATGTTGGGGGGAGGTTGCCTTCGACATTCGGCCGGGAGCAGGGACCTCAATGTAATGTGACACTTGGTCGGCCCATGCGCTGAAACGACGAAGTGAGTCGGTCGTCCCGATGAAGCCGTAGCGAATTTGTCGAGGAGCATCTCCTGCATCAACCGGGCCAAACAAGTAGAGACCGTCGCGCGGGTATTCTGTTTTCTGACCAAAACGGAATTCAAGCCGTGGCTCCGCGACATGAATCAGTCGGGGTTCTGTCCTCATTCAGCACTCCCTTCATCAAAGTCCGGGTAATCGTCTAAATCGGACTCATCGAAGTCGGGGTCATCTTCGTCAGGTGGTTCCTCACCATCATGGAGCACGGTCACCGGTGACAAGAAGCTTGCTGGAGGAAGGGCAAGGTAAATAAACCGTCCACTCGATACGGGAATGATCAATTCGTCCTTACCCGAAGAGATCCAGGATAGGAAGGCGAGCATCATGTCCCGCCATCTCGCATTCCTCCATGTCTTGGCAAATGATCTCCGTAAACGGTGAGCCTTGCGGTGATCGTTCATGGCGTCCATCCCGTTGTCGGAAAAGATCAGACTGGCCGAGATACGCACATGACGCACTGGCGAGGTTCGAACCTGACCGCTGATGGCGTAGTGCCAGAATATCCCTCGTTTATCTGATTTGCCGACAATCTGCCGCCGCCCCTTTTGGTGCTCCCAGTCGAACGGAATCATAGTCAGAGGGGCAGTTTTGATACCGCCATACCACCATCTATGCTTGATGCTGCTTTCTGAAAATGAAAGCCCTTTTTTGTGAAGAAAGGCTTCAAAGGCCTGGTTTCCGAGATCGGCGAACAATCTTCTCGCTTCGTACCCAAGAATGTCCATTTCAGCCCATCCATGGTCAATGAATGAACCGGTCTCAATTGCTGCAATAGTCTTGGCCGGCAGGTCTTGTCCAAGGAAACCATCAGCGTCAGGCTCAGCAAAGGTTAGAACACCACCGCGAAATGGAACTACTGGCCAGGTATGGAAGGAGCGGTGCTGTAATTTTTCTAGCTGGAAACCTACCGGAGGTTCGCAATAGAAAACCTTTCCAGGAAGCCCTGTGACCTGAAGCCAGTTCGACGAGAGCCATTCCTTCCTGTTGACGAGCCTGGCGGCCCCTGAGCGCTGTCCCTCAAGCCATGCCTCGGTTGAGCGGTTGGGTTCCTTGCGAAGGGCAGGGAATTGCACTAAAAGCTCAGCCAGTTCGATAAATCCCTGGCTCCAGCTTCTTTTGAAATCAACATACTGAACATGTGCGATCCGGAAAGGAGCCTCATAGTTTTCGAGACGAAGGGGGATGATGAATTCCTTGTCGCCGAGCTTGTTTGCGATGTTCGATGCCATCTCGATTTCGTTGCGAACACCCTGCTTATTCAGCCCTAGCGGTGTGCAGACGACCAGGACTTTTGCGGCTCGCTGGCGAAGTGCATCCTCAAGCTCCCTGGACCAATCTGAACCGCCACGCAGTCGCATGACATCGGCCCATACCTCGTACCCAAGCGCAGTCAGCTTAGCCCCCAGCCAGCGCACGAACGCGTTGTCTTCCGGCGTTGCATGAGAGATGAAAAGTGCGTTTCTTTCTGACGCGTTTTCCAATGTGTCATCCCTAAAAGTTATAATGCGTATTGTTGCAATGCTACCTGCTGGACGTGTGGGTACATATGCTCGATTGGCTGCCCATAAAAAACCCCGCCAGGTCAGAGACCGAGCGGGGTTGGGTGAAGCAACTGCACAAGCGCCATGCTTACCAGGCGTAGGCATTGCGGCCGACGACCGGCGCGACGACGGGTGGAACTGGCGACATGCAGGGTTCGACGAGATGTTCTTCACCGTCGACTGCCAGCTCGACCTCGTCCGTTTCGGCCGAAGGCTCTTCCGCCAGGATGATCTCCAGCTTTAACTCAGCCAGGAGCCTGCCGGGATCGGACAGGATTTCCATCAGCCCGGACAGCATCAGGAAGTCCCGGCCAACGATCCTGCCGTTGGTGGGCAACGCCACGGCGATCTCGTCCACGAAGTGAGCGATGCGGCCAACCTTGCCATCCAGAAAGGCCAGGCTGTGGCATTTCTCGGAAACCCGGTTTAGCAGGCCCCGGATTTTCTGGGTCACGCCATCTGCCTTCGGGCTCCAGGTGTCCCGGACATCCTGGGCAACCTCGTGGGCAAGTTGCCCCACGATGCCGCCCACCTCATGGCCGATTGCATCCGGGACCGAGAGACTGACCGGGATGGCCTGGGGCTGCACCTTGAAGACACCGATGCCGAAGCGCAGCGCCTTTTCCACGTAGGACAGGGTCTGCGCCTTGGCGCGGATTTCCGAAGCCTGGGAGGGATGGGCATTGGCCCAGTCCTCAACGGCTGCCAGGTACTTCGACAGGAAATCCGTTCGTGCCTGCTCGAACTTCGTGGCGACCTGCGACAACACCCGAAGTAGTGGCTCAACCTGGGAGTCCGGCACGGCGAAGCCGTTCAGGAATCCCACGCCCGTATTGCGACAGGCCCGCATTGCCGCTTGCTTGTAAGCCGTGAATGGTCTCAGCAAGACGGGGTCGATCACTTTCAACGACCCAGAAGTAAAGACCTCGGGATCATCCGCCAGGTCGCGCGAGACCTTCCCCGAATACACGGCGGCGTCGACCGCGACGACGTTGACCTTCTCGATGAATTCCTGCACGTTGATGCTCATGACTACTCTCCTTCTGGACGCCACCCCCACGGGCGGCTGTTTGGTGAAGCCGGCAATGGGGCAAGGCCCATTCCGGCGCTTCGGTTTCAGAGGGGAGTAGGGCAAGCAGCAGACGATAAAAACCTCGCCAGGTCAGAGACCAGGCGGGGTTGAGGGGAGTTTCAACGCGAGATGAATGGGCGGAAGTCCGTTACCCGACATTGTCCGCAGCGCAAGCCCTCAGGGCATCAACATCATCGCCAAAGAACAGCGGATCGGAACGCTCGTGTTTTGCGACGGCATCGCAAAATCCGGCGATCCCGATGGAGCGGGTTTCCACGCTGTACGTGGCATGCTTCGGATGATCCGTAAACCAGAAACTGTCCCCCGCAACCACCAATTCCGGCATGGTGAAGCGCATGTCCTGCTCAATATCACCTGGCCCCCAGGCATCAGGGCCGTCTGACATTCGCAGCTCGGTGAGCTGATGTTCGGTGCCGAGTGCAGCAAGGCGTTGCAGACGGGCGCAGAACTCGGGCGTTACATCCAGTTCAGCAAACGTGGGGCCATCGCCGTAGTCATCGCACGCGTAGGCTTCCAGATAAACCCTGGTCATTGTGTTTCTCCTTCTTGGATATTGAGAAGAAGTCCTGGCCCGGAGGGGCCAAAGACCCCTCGTGGGTGGTTGATGCTCAGGTTTCAGAGGCCAAATACTCGACTGCGATGAACTTCGACCACTGCCCGCCTGACGGCAAGCCACTGGCGATCTCAAGCACCTTCGATTCTTCTGGGTAGTGGTCAATGAAGCCACCGCTCAGGATCGCGTTTTGCAGGTACATGAGATCCGCCAAAGTACGCGCACCGTGTTGTTCCGCGATGCCTGTCAATGTTTCTACGGAATCCAGCAACTCCAGCATGAACAATCTCCCACGGTCATGGCCTTGGGCTTTACGTTCTTCATCGTCCTGCGAAGCAGATGATGGTGGTGCCGAGTTGATTTCAACCGGGGCCAAGCGGTAAAGCTGGATATCGAAATTACCATTCGGGTCGCTGATCGTGATGGTGTTGCCGTTGACGGTGGCGTTGGCCAGGTCTTCTTCGGTGATGCTCTCCGAGAATTCCGTGCCTTCCTCGTCGCCGACCCAGGTGAAGTACAGCACTTCGTTTTTCGGGTTGCCCGTGGGCTCATCCCTGTTGGTGATGCTGCCCAGCAGCGGGCTGCCGGCGATGTACCAGGCATCGGCGCCGACGATGGCGTCGAAAAGTTGCTTCACTTTTTCCATGATGGTGGTTCTCCTTGATGTGCGCCCCACGGCGCGTTGATGAAGGCCCGGCGGATGCCAGGCACAGGTTTCAAGGAGTAGGGGAAACGTTTGCTGATAAAGGAGAGGAGGGCGGCCACCCCGTGGTGTGGCCGGCCCTGATGCAACACGCCAGAAGGAATGCGGATGTGCACAATCCCTCATTGAATACAGACATCAGCATTCCGAAACAGTATTCCGAGCAATCATGAATGCGCCGCCCTCATAGAGAGGGATCGGCCACGATGGCCGGCGCCGCATGCACAGCCTTTTCCTGCCCCGGCTCGGCGCCGTGTTGTGACGCCTTATTGCCCTGCACTTCCTCCCGACGTCGCTGAACCATTTCGTGCCACCAGTCTGGCAAGGGGAAACGAATGTCACCGGGATGTTCTTCAGTCCCCCGTTGCACCACAGAAAACTCCCCGCAGAGGATGTAAAGCTGCCTGCCCAGGATGACGGGAGGATCGCCTTCTTTCTCGGGCTCGCCGTGGATGAGCTTCACCCGGATCTGCCCCACCACCTTGACCGGCGCACCGATGCAGATGGACGACAGGTGCGACTGGGGTTTGTTTGAATACAACCTGACGGGGATGCTCTGGTCGGGATTCCTGTGTTGCCGGATCAGTGCGGCGATGTAGCCTTGCTGATGCTCGGTGGGCTTGATGTAGGCGGCCCCCTCCACGACGCCAGCCAGCATTGCTACGTTGGCGTTATCTCCCAAGCGCGTGTCCAGCCGGCCACGAGTTGCTTCCAGGACCAGGCGCAACGGATCATCCGCTGCTTCATCCTGTCCGGTGTACTCGGCTTTGAGAGCGCCAGCCCGGAACGGGTTGAACCCATCCAGCTTGATGCCCTCCGGCATGGAGGCATTCCAGGCCAGCCAGAGCGGCATCGAGCGGGTGGACGGGGTTCGCATGTCGATTACGCGCAACTCGGCATTGCGCAACCCATCCAAGGACTTCACGCCATACACATGGCAGGTGGCCGTGATCGGCGTGAACTCGCGCGGCACGGCGATGCCATCGCCGACCTGGACGGGGATGGCGTGAACCAGGTCTGCCGATTCGCTCTTCTGCTGGATGAGAAACGTGCGCCCCTCGGGTTGACGCACGAATCCGGTGATATAGGCCACGTTGAGCATGGCGTTGACGTACTTGTGGGCCGCCGCGATGCGGGAACTGCCACTCTTGAGCATGGTGATACCCTCCATTGAGAAAACGACTGTGAATTGCATTGCCTGTAAAATCGTTTGCACGTATGGTTTTTCCACAGTGCCCATAGGATCCTTGCTGTGACCTTATGGTTTTCCTGCCACGACTAAGGCGACCGGTATGGCTACTTCAAAAAAACAACCACCTCCCAAAGCGCGCGGAAGCAAAGCTCAACAGCCTGCGGCACCCGAATCGCCACCCGGTGCGACGCTTATCGCGCGTCTGTGGGAAGAGATGTCCAAACGTGGCCAAACTTCCAAACAATTGGCCGAGTCGCTGGGCATCACCTACGTCTACCTGATGAAGCTGGCGAGCGGAGAGAAGCCCATCTATCAGCTCGGGCGCGACACCTTGGTACGTGCCGCCGAATACCTGGCCATCCCTGTCGCCCAGGCCTACCTGCTGGCCGACGCATTGAGCCCCGAGGACTTCGTGTTGACGCCTACGCTGGAAGAGCGGATTGCACGGCTGAGGGAAGCGATGACGCATGATGCGATGTGGAGCGGTCTCGCACTCAGCGACGCGCAGTGGGCGAAGACGCCCCAGGAGACACGCCTGCTGATTTGCATGCTGTACGAACAGGCGGCGAAGACGACCTGGCTGGACTGGACGCTGATCCCGAAGGGGACGACTCAGGCGAAAACGAAGAAGGCTACGTAATCCGGATTTTGCGTGTGTGCATGCCTGCCCTCCAGACACTATTTCGCAAACACGCCAATATGCCGCATGGCTCTGCCGGGGCATCCCTCGCGTCCTTGACGAGCCCGGAGTCCTGTCTTCCCATGGCGTAGTAGGTGTGTCGTGAAGGCGTTGCTCAGAACTCATCATCCATCTCCCGCATCAGCTTGGCCACGGCATCGGTCATGACTTCCTGGCCTTCTGGATTTGCCACACCGGAAATATCGTGCGCAGGCATCTGGGCCAATGCGGCAGGTTTCTGGGTAGGGTGATTCGCGCCCATCTGAGAAGCAGTCTTCGATGCAGCTGTATCCAGAGACACAGCAGCCGGGCTGGCATCCGGGGCTGGTCGACTCAATTGGCGGGCCGCAGCGCTCAGGATGTCGCGTACCGATGCGGAAGTCCCTCGATAGGGCAGCCCCCAAAGCCATGCGGCCAGTTCGGGATCTTTCCTGGCGTTGACCACGAACGTGACCTTGATTTCATCCGGCGGCTCGCCGCCTCTGACCCAGGCTCCCATTGCTGTCCCCTGATCAGGCGCTCACGCCTTGCAACTGGCGCGCGCGCAGCAGGGCCATCCCGAAGCGACGCATCCCTTCCGCAACGGCCAGGCGTGGCTTGTCGGCCATGTGAGCATGCGGCCACTTTTCCTGAATGTTGGGGTGAACGATCGGCGCGCCGCCCCCTGCGACCAGGACCCCATCCAGCTTGCGGACATAGGGCTCCATTAGCCGGGTGGCGGTGTCGATGACCTCGGTGACGACCAGCGCGACGGATTGATCCACTTCATGGCCTACATCAGTCTTGCGCCCGAAGTCCAGGATGCGCCGGGTTTGCAGGGCTTCCTCGCACTCTGGCAAATCGACGGTCAGCCCTTTCTCGGCGAGCATGCGCGCCAGATGATCTGCAGCGACACGCACACCCGCGCAGGAGCCCGAGGCTTTTTCCACCCAGCGCCCGCGTTGCATGAGCATGAAGTCGGTGGAGTAGTAGCCCACCTCGATCACCCCCCAGGACTCCTCCATCATGGAGCGCACCGGTGAGGGGTTACCCAGCCGGTCGAGCATCATCATCTGGAATGGTGCGAAGGGCTGGGGAACCACCTTGATCTCGCCCTTGTGGGCTTCACTGGCCAGTTGCTTCAGGCGATCGCGCTGGCGCGAGAAAAGATGGGTCGGCAGGCCCATGACCAGCATGGCGGTTTCGGGTAGCCCGACTTCATCCTGGACACGCTTCAGCGCACCCTTCAGTAGCGCCATGTGTTCCGGGGTATCGACCCAGTCCTCAGACAGTCCCGTGGACGTGCCGCCCTGGGTGCGCGCGGTCTCGCCGAAGAAATAGGCCCGGCTTCCCACCATCACCGTTTCCCGCGCGGCACGCCTGGCCTCGCCATCATCGGAAATGGAAAAGGCCGGTACCGCGATGGACGGGAAAAGGAGATGGCGCTCCTTCTCGTCCTGGCTGTAGCACGCGATCTTGACGGCGGAGTGCCCGATATCCAGGCCGATCACGCTGTTTGCATTTGGCATTTGATGCACCTCTTGAGTTGTCTCGAAATGACATCGGAAATCGGATTTCCGAAACAGACGACCGAAAACGTCGTCAGATGTCTAGAACAATAGCGCATCAAGATATACCGTTGCAAGTAATGATAAATGCCGATAGCATCCACCCCGCTCTGACATCGTCCGTCGACATGCCAAAGCCAGGCACCGAACCACATAACCTTATTAGTCCTTGAGCCACCCCCGAAAATGCCGTCGTCGAGCAACGAGGAACGCATCGCAGAACATCGTGCCTGGCTGGCCGGGATCGCCGAACAAGGGCGCGCGTTGTTTGCTGATCTAGGAAGCCTGCTTTCCGAAGTCGATGAGCTGTTGCAGAAGTCGGACGTGGTGTTGAACTACTGCCAGCCCCCGATGGACGGAAAGCTGGGCATCCAGTACTGGAAACGCCAGCGGCCCGACAAGGTGGAACCCGTTGTGGTCGTGTGGCACAAGAGCCAACGCTCCGGCCGCTTCTGGACAGAACAGGTCAACGGCCATCTCACCAAGCGCGTCTGCCGGCGCGGAGCATTCGAGATCAACGCCGAGGTCACGCTGGAGACCATCGCCATCGTCGATAAATTACTGTCATCGAGAAAGAGCCTGGCCGGATTGATGTACCGCACCCGTCAATCGGTGAACAGCCTCAAGGTCCATCAGAAGCCGGTGCTGGATTACCAGCGGAAGCGACTGACCGAGTTGCAGGCCAGCAGCGAGAAGAACCTGGACAGCCTCTTCGGGGAACACCTGGAATGAAAGATGCAGAGATGGCAAATGTTGATTTGACGGTTCTGCTTTCCGAGACCGAAGCCTGGGATTTGGCTCAGTTCCTCAAGCGGGTGGGGTTCGAGCAGTTCTATGTAAACGCGCAGGACACCGACGAGGCCTATCGCATGATGTTCGCGGCTGAGAAGGTTCGTAAGGCGTTGGCCGAGGTCGGGTTTGCGCCCAGGTGATCGGAGCCGGCAAGCGCCCGGACTGAGGGCGATGACGCTCATGGGATGGGAGAAACCGCTGTGACCAAAGACGCCAGCCAGCCTGGCGGGAAACATCCAGAGAAGCCGGGGCGAAAGACCAAGCCTGCAAGAAAATCCCGGACTCGCCAGGTCAGGAAATGCGTCGAGGCTGTCCACATCACCAACAACATCACCCTGGTTCAACGCAAGCTGATCAACGCGCTCCTGCTCAACGCCTACTACGAGCTGCCGAACCCAAGCATCACAATCCATCGAATACCGGTCAGACAGCTTGTGGATCTGATCGGCTATGACAGTCACGATGTCGCTCGCATCAAGACGCTGCTGAAGGCCCTCACGAGCACGGTCATCGAGTGGGACATACTGAACGACGCCGGCAAGCGGGAATGGGGTGTTTCCACGTTGCTGGCCAGCGCGGACATCATTGATGGTGTCTGCACCTACGCATACAGCCCCCATCTCCGGGTGAAGCTGTTCAACCCCCAGTTTTACGTCCTGCTCGATATCGACATCGTGCGCCGCTTCCATTCCTGCTATGCCTTGGCGTTGTACGAAAACTGCGCACGCTTTCGCAGGCTTGGGCAGACCCCTTCATTCCCGGTCGATGCGCTCAGGGCGCTTTTGGGCGCAAGTGATCCGTACTACGAGGACTACCGGAAGCTGAACGAGCGGGTGATCCAGCCCGCACTCCGTGAGGTCAACGCGATTACAGATCTGCTCATTACCACTCAGGTGAAAAGACAGGCACGCCGAGTCGCGGAAATCCGATTCTTGATCGAGCCTAATCCCCAGCAGAACATGCAGATCGAACCCCCGATAGGAATGGCGGATTCCTTTGAACCTGTTCATCCATCATCCGAGTCTGTTCCGGATGCCGTTGCAGAAAGCGATAAGACGCCTGTGCTTGCGTCAAATGGATCTGATGAGGGCAAGGGTCTGCCTGAACCAGTAAATATCGCCCAGGCTGGCGATAGGCCCCTCGATGAGCCGAATCCGATCATGACTCGCCTGCAACAAGAGTTCTGCCTCTCGGCCAGGGTTGCGGCTCGTGTGTGCGGTGAATTCCCGGAAACCGCCATCCAGGGCGCAATGGAATACGTGTTGTCCCGCTACCGCGCCGGCAAGGTGAAGGACATCGGCCCCTATTTCCTCGTGGCTTTGAAGGAGGGTG
The DNA here is from genome assembly GCA_041736375.1 of Thiobacillaceae bacterium. Classification (GTDB taxonomy): domain Bacteria; phylum Pseudomonadota; class Gammaproteobacteria; order Burkholderiales; family Thiobacillaceae; genus Thiobacillus. The sequence continues at coordinate 9,248 of JBGSTQ010000423.1, read as the reverse complement.
CGGCAATCAGGCGGAGCCAGCACGATGTGAAACGTGAAGAGGAAGCCAGAGCCAGGCATGCCTCCAGGGAGAAGCTGGAAGCACAGCGCCGCGACAAGGCCCAGGCGGAGATGACAAGGAACCAGTCGTTGTGGGCGTACTTCGAGTCGTTGCACGAGGAGGGACGCCAAGAGGCATTGGTGAAGTTCCTGGCCTGGCTGTCCGCATCCAAGCACAAGCAGAACATCGTGGACATTTTCAAGCGAGGCGGGCTGGCGCACCCCTGGGCCAAGGCCGAGTTTCTGATCTACCTGGGCACGCTCGACATCTGATCGAGTTCTTCTGCCAGCCGCGAGGCACGGTAAGTCCTGGCTGCTCATGTCCTCCCTTTAACGGCAATAATATTCTTCAGAAATCTGGCATTGAGCGCCTGACGGAGGCGCAGTGCGCCGACAGTTGTCTTTGTGCCGCTTCTCCATAGCGGCTATTGCATCGACACCACTGATTTTGTTGATTTGAACTTTTACTATGCAGCGGGAGTTGTCATGGGCTGGCACGGATTGGCCCGGCTCTGAACGTCAGCTGTCAGAGTCGAGAAGCCTTACGAACCAACTACCCAATGCCGGATCCTCGGCGATTGTGTTGAAAAAGTCGACTTCCAGCGCAGGTGGCTGCAATCGTGGAAAGTTGACCTCTCAGAATGCCCCACAATCGACGATCCCTGGCCGGGCAAGGGGTAGATGACCCCTGTAAAACGCTCAAAATCGTTTGTCGGGACTTTTTCAACACAATCCGGCCTTTGCTGCCAGTGGGGATAGTTCGGCTGAGTGGCCGGTGTTGAACAGGTTGCAGACTTTAGCGACGCGACACGGCGTGTGAACAGATGATTCCTCCAGCTGCATCGTTCTGTTAGGAAGTATTTCCGCTGTCATCCTCCGGTTCGTCGAACACCAAGCGCAGCGCGTACGGAATGGGCTGAGGCCTGGTAACGCCGGCAAACATCACAAGCAGCCGCTGTACCTCATGACGGGCAAACCCCGTCGGCGGCACGTGCAGCTCGAGGCTTGTGGGGAGCAGGGTGCTGTTGTCTGCGCGTTTCCATGCACGCTCGACCCTGCCGCGCGCTTGGCGCACATGCTTGGCCAGCTCGGTGGGAGCGGCCCCGTCGTCCGGGGCCGAGACCGATTGCGCCAGCCGCCGCAGTAACGACCGGATCGGCAGACGGTCGCCGCTAGCGATGCGTTCCGCCACTCGCTGCGAGTTGAGTTCCACCGGGAACGATATCTCGCTCAAGGCTTGTCGCACGGGCGCCCACGTGCGCTGCGACGGCGCGCCAGCAGGCTGAGCGTCCTTCAGGAGCTGCGCCCAGTGCGCCTCCGTGTCGACGTGGATGATCGAGCCAGTCAGCGATGCCAGATACAGCGCCGCTTCCAAGCTCAGCCCCTTGAAGATCTGGTTCTGCGCACCGTCCTTGCCCACAGGAAGCGGCTGCAGCAGCGTGTAGGGATCGGCCTCAGCCTGGCGCTTGAAATACGCGATGAGGCGATCCGTCATCACGGCGTCGGCGTCTGGCATGTGCTCGGCGATGATGCGCCGCTGGGAGGCCTCTGGCAGCATCCAGACGACGCGCTGTGTTTCCTCTTCCGCGAGTTTCAGGAAGCGGTGCAGGCCGCCGCCCTTAGGGGGCTTCCATCCGTCGGTGCGCCGCGTGAGCACTTCCCGGACATGATGGCCGAGCGGGGCACTGACCTCACCGGGATCGGGCACCAGATGCACGAGGCCGGCGCGGATAAACGGCTCCAGCACCAGGAGCAGCATGACGTTCTTGAGCGTCTGCATCTTGTGGCCGGTGGGCGACTCGATGGGGCTGAACTCGGGCTTCATGCGCGTGCCCAGGAAGAATGGGTTCACGAGCACGATCTCATCGACAAACGGCAGCCAGCCCAGCACCGTCGCCTCGACGGTGCGAGGATCGCTGAAGCCCATGTAGACCGAGCGCAGGACTTTCGGGTTGGGCCGCGGTAGCAGGGAGGCCAGATCGGTGTCATCGGGCCACAAGCTCGCAAATGCGCGATGGATCCGCTTGACGTGCTCGTCGCTAAGGTTGCGGCGCACGTCCTCCCAGGACGCTCCGTCAGACAGGCCCAAGATGCCTTGAACGGCGTTGCAGAACATCAGGTTGCGCTCGCGCAGGCCGTAGACCTCCCACGACGGACGCTCTGCGGTGGGCAGCCGCTGGCAGCAGTCCTTGAACGTGTAGGCACTGCCGCAGCCGCAGAAGTCGTTGGCCCCGATGTTTTTGCGGGGGGACTTGCGGGTCAGGAACTCGTGGGCCTTGGACGTGCGGCCATGCTCGTCCCAATAGCCAGAGGTTCCATCCTTGTAGCCGACGTAGATCTCCCCGCCGAAGCGCCACAAATCGTCCCTAGGCCGCAGCACCTTGGCTATCTGCGCCCATGACCCGTTGAACTCCCGCTCCGGGTAGAGCCAGGCCTTGTCGGCGGCTGCGATGTAGCGCTTCGCCCGCGACTTGAGCAGGTGGTTGATCGCGACCACCTCGTCCCGGCTCAGTATCCGGTCTCGGATGAAGTTGTCGGTGCGCGTCATGCCCACGCCCAGGTGCCGGGCGTTCGTGCGCAGCCGCGTCAGGTCTAGTTGATCCGGCTCCTTGGTATATTCCAGGTGAGTGAGGATCAGGCAGGTGTTGGCATCCAGCGCGAACACAGTCTGAGAGCCCAGGGCCGCTACAAGTGGATCCTGCGGGTAGGCGCACTGCTCGGACATGGGATCCACCGCCGCGTTGTAGACCGTCACCGGGTGGTCCGTCAGGATGAACTTCACGTCCGAGTCCTGCGCCGAAACGATCTCCCGCACGCCCTCAACCCACATGGTGCAATGCATTAGGCGTAGAGCCTGCATCTCGACCATCAGGTCGACTTGGCTCAGCGAGCCGTAACACGAGCGGATCCAATCCAGGCCCTTGGGCGTGCGCAGCTTTTGCGCTGCCATGTGCTCGAAGAAGTCCTGGAACGCCGCGTGTACGTCGGCGTGGTTCCCGAGTGCAAAGGCGCGGACTGCTCTCGCCCCCTGGTCGTCGATGGCACCAAACAAGTATTTCTCCACGTCGTCGTTGATGATCTGACCGAAATGTGTGGTGTATAGGTCGTACTCGACGAAGCACTGTTTCGTAGCCTTCTCTTGAAGCGCACGATGCGTCACTTGCCGGCCGTCAGGCAGCGTCGCGCGATCCGGGTTCAGGTTGAGATGGAAGAGGCGAGACTGACCGGGCGCGAGGAAGCCGCGCTGATACCATTGCGGGACGTAGTGGTTGTTCCGGGTCTGCTGATCGGTCATTCGCTCACCTGGCTCACTTGGTGCGCAGATTTTCCCACGGCCGTTGCGGGGTTGTTGTCTTTCGCTGCCGACCGCCTTTGGTTCCTAGCGGCGGTTGGTCACACGCCGCCGTAAGCGGTCATACGGTCTGGACCGATCAGCCAAAGGCCGCTTTTTGAACAATCTTTGAAGTCTGGATTTGCATCACTGCGGCACGTGGAACACGAGGACGGTCAGGATCAGTTCGCGGTACTTGTCCCCGTTGCTGTGCATGACATACCTGAGGCCGCTTTCATGCGGCCAGTCAATGGCGCGTTTGAAGTTCGCATGTACCTTGGCAACGTTAGCGATGCCGCTCAAGACCGTTGAGGTCTCGGTGTTCCGGTTGAAGACGATGATCGCGGTCTTGCTATCTCGCCAGGTCGCGTAGCCGAGGAGCTGGTCGATGGCTTCGCCGAACGCCTTCGGCCCCTTCCAGAACTTGCACTCGGCGATGAAGACATTGCGGTCGCCTTCGCGTAGCAGGATGTCGGTCTTGCCTGCCATGTTGAACGTCTCGCCCGTCGCCTTGCCCTCGAACTGTCCGTTGAGCTGCACGAGGAAGTGCTGCCGCAGGGCTTCCTCGTTCATGGCCTTGAAAGCGTCAGGGCTGCGCTCCATCACGAGCGCCATGTCCTGTACGACCTTGAGGATGTGCTCGTACAGATCCATGGTGAGTACCGGTTCCGGCTTGAACTGCGCCGTTGACGCAGGCGGCAAGGTCGGGACGATCTTTCGCTTCACAGTGGGAAGCGCGTAGGTCTTGGGCGCATCGGTGCGCCGCCGGATTGGGATGCCGAGTGATTCCGCACGTTGCGACTGCGCCAGCAGGCATTCGCGCCGCTGGCGGATCGCCTGTTCCGCTGCGCCCGGAAGGTTCCGGTTGTGCGTGTCGATCATGTCGCGCTGCCACCCCAGATGCTCCTCAATGTCCCGCAGAGTCTGATCGACCAAGGGCCGGATATCGCGGGGCTGGTCTGCGGGCGTGTCGTAGCGCAGGACGATCTCGTTCTTCTCTATGACAGCGCGAGGCGGGTTCATGTTGAAGGTGTTGGCCTTCGTATAGAACAGCTCCGACTCGCCCTCGAAGGGGATACGCACTTCAACGCGTTCGCCCGCCACTATGGCCGGGCGGCTGCGGTCCTCGATCCAGCGCATGCGATCGTGCCTGACATCAACCTGAGCGTCCTGATGATCGGCATACCACTGATCGAGCAGAAGGGTGATTGGCGTAATGCCGAACTTCTCGACCAGATAGAACTTCAAGTCTTCCGGCGGCGTATTGAGCAGCCGGTTTTCATCGAGTCCTTCGACCTCCTGCCGCATCTTCTCCATCGTTAGACGTATAGAGTGATCGAGATCGTAAGTGACGAACAGCAAACCCTTGCTCTTATCGATGCTGCCAAACATGTGCCTACCCTTGTAGTTGTTTATTTCCATTGTAATCAGCCTTACCGCTCGCCTGAAGAGCGCAGCCCCCCAGAGGCGAGCAAAGGACTGCCCGCCAAAGGGTGCCCTCCGCTACTGGTGCTTCCACGGATCCAACCGGCAGCATCAAGCGGAAGGGCGAGTTCGCCGTATGAGGAAGCTGACGTTCACCGCTCCCTGGGCATCAACGACAGCAACCCGCATAACACCAGTCATACGCCCAGTCAGCTCCGACGGCAGGATTGGCGTGCGCCGTGCAAAGGCGGCGCTTCCCAGTGGGTGCAAGCCCCACCCGGCGAAATGCTCCAGCCGGAAGTAACCGGAGCAGTCATGGAGGTAACGAAGTGGCTGAAGCCTTCGGCTAGCGAGTCACAAAATGTGGTGACAGCGCGAGTGTGCAGGCCGTAACGCGAGTGAACGCTGAGCAAACCTCGAAATGCCATCGTGCAGGCCGACCCAGCAGCCTTACTGGGGAAGGCTGATACGGCTGCGGAAATGAGCAAAGTAGGAACCGCAGACGCTGCACCGGGGTAGTGGCGACAGCATGTACACAAGGGAAGCGCGCGCAACACGGGAAGCCCCTTGGCGTGGTCCGGGAAGACCAACCAGACGCCGGTGACGGACAGGCTGGACGCCTTTGGGGTGGCGGAGAGGCCCGTAGTACCTGGGAAGCCGGGTAATGCCGGTGGAGGGAAGGGGCCTCAGTTCAAGACCAGCGCAAGACGTAGAGAGGGACGTGGAGATTGGGCAACCTATCAACTCCGTTCAGTGTTCAGAAACTACAGATGGCGTTACACACGAAAGCGAAGTCCGAAGCCGGCTATCGCTTCTACGCCCTGTACGACAAGATCTACCGGGAAGACATCCTGGCCCATGCCTATGCCCAGTGCCGCTCCAACAAGGGCGCACCGGGCGTGGATGGCCAGGACTTTGCCGAGGTTGAAGCGTATGGGGTGCAGCGATGGTTGGGCGAACTGGCGCAAGCCCTCAAAGAGGAGAGCTACCGACCGGACCCGATCCGGAGAGTGTTCATCCCGAAAGCCAATGGCAAGCTACGGCCACTGGGAATCTCAACCCTGCGGGATCGGGTGTGTATGACAGCAGCGATGCTCGTGCTCGAACCGATCTTCGAAGCCGACCTTCCCCCTGAACAGTACGCCTACCGGCCGGGCCGCAATGCCCAGCAGGCGGCCGTGGAGGTGGAAGAACGTCTGCACCGAGGCCAAACGGACGTCGTAGACGCCGACCTTGCCGATTACTTCGGCAGCATTCCACACACCGAACTGATGCTGTCGCTCGCGCGGCGCATCGTGGACCGGCGTGTGCTGCATCTGATCAAGATGTGGTTGGAATGCGCAGTCGAAGAAACTGATCAGCAAGGCCGCAAGACACGCACGACCGAGGCCAAGGACAGCGGACGCGGCATCCCGCAAGGCTCGCCGATCTCACCGCTGCTATCGAATCTGTATATGCGGCGGTTTGTGCTGGCGTGGAAGAAACTCGGCCTGGAGCGAAGCCTTGGCAGTCGCATCGTCACCTATGCCGACGACCTCGTGATCCTGTGCAAGCACGGCAAGGCGGAAGAAGCCCTGCAGCGAATGCGCGAGATCATGGGCAAGCTGAAGCTGACGGTGAACGAGGAGAAAACACGCATCTGCAAGGTACCGGAAGGCACGTTCGACTTTCTGGGATACACGTTTGGCAGGCGGTATTCGCCAGTCACAGGGAAAGCACGTACCGCCCTGTGGCCGTCGAAGAAAAGTATCCGGCGCATGGTCGAAAAGGTCCATGCGCTGACCGAACTGAAAACGGCGTGGCAAGAAACCACGGAGCTGGTGGAGCGGTTGAACCGGATGCTGCGCGGCTGGGCAAACTACTTCAGTGTAGGGAGCGTCAGCCGTGCATATGAAACGCTCGACCGCTACACGGCGACGCGGTTGCGTCGGTGGCTGCGTAACAAGTACAAAGTTCGACGGCGCAAGGGCGGGGTCTTTCCCTTCCCGCACCTTTATGGGTACTTCGGGCTCATCTGTTTAGCTAAGTACAAACACAGCCGGGCGTGTGCGAAGGTGTGATGTCTTGTCCGAGAGCCGGATGCGGGAAATCTGCATGTCCGGTTCGATGAGCGGGGTGTGGAAACGGGGTCATGGCAAGGTTACTTGGGCACCGCCAGACGAAAGGGGCGGCAACAGACAAACCAAACCTACCGCTACCGCGCCACATCTCGACTCTACCGAGCAGTGTGAATTGGCTCTACGGCAGGTCTCGAAGTACAGCGGTCGCTCAGATGGCGGCTTTGTGGAAACGGTGTGCGGCAGCTGTGGTCGATAGAACGCGGCCAGCGTGCGCTCCCAAAGCAGCAGGTGATTGGCAAACCCTTATCAGCTAGGTTCCAAGCTAGCATCAGAACTTCCTGTCCAGCCCCAACCTGGACGCCATCGAAACAGGAGCATGTGTGTTTAAGATCATCGGCCTGATTGCGGGCTACTACTTCGCTGGTGTTACCGGCGCCCTCCTCGGATTCGTTGCAGGCTGGTTCGTCGACCGTGTCCGCAAATACGGCACTGGCGGCGTCAACCCCCTGCAAAACGCCCTGCGCCAGACGGTTTTTCTGGAAACGCTGTTTATTGCAGCCGGGCGCCTGGCCAAGGCCGATGGCCGGGTATCCAAGGCTGAGATCGCACACACCGAGGAACTGATCAGGCAACTCGGCATGAGCCAGGAACACCGCACCCAGGCTATAGCCCTGTTCAAGCGTGGCGTTGACCTGGACACCGATCTGGCCGCCATTTGCGATCGCTTCATGTCCGTCTGTGGACACACACGTAGCCTGCGCGAAGTGCTGGTCTCATTCCTGATCACGCTGGCTCTGGCCGACAGCCATCTCCACCCCACCGAGGATGCTCTGCTCGCTGACGTTGCCGCCCGTCTTGGCTACGACTCCGCCTCTTACCGCCACCTCATGGACATGGTGCTCAACCAGGGCCACTTTGCAGCAGGGACGCCCAACAGCGAAAACGCGCTCGAAGATGCCTATAAAGCCCTGGGTGTCACCCCTGAAAACACCGACAACGAAATCAAGCGCGCCTACCGCAAGCTAATGAGCCAGTACCACCCTGACAAGTTGACCGGGCAAGGCCTGCCTGACGACATGATCGCCATGGCCACCGAGAAGACCAAGGAAATTCAGCTCGCCTATGACCTGATTCAGAAACGCCGGGCGGGTTGAAGCTACCTATTCTGCATCGATTGATGCGACTACTGTCCCCAATTGCCGGAACGGCAGTCACATGCGGCCGAATTGCGTGGAATAGCCACACAGTCCTTGGACAGCTTTGGGAACATCGACCAGGATGAGTGCTTTCGGCAAATAGCCGCCGTAGCCCTTGAAAGCCTGGCAGGCAGGCAGGCCACGCCGCCAATATCTGCCGCCAAATTTCTACGGATTTACACCGCCGGTAACACCTCCAGCGATAAGCAACCAATAATCTCCGTGGCGACAAGATTCACGATCGCCCAGCCATGCGTCATGGAGTCCTTCGGTGTTCGATTTCGGATTTCTGAAGACAACAACCCTGTGCTTCCTCCTGTCCCTGGCGCTCGCTCGCGCGTGTTGTTGTTTAAAAGGTTTAATAGGTTTAATAGGTTTAGGACGAAATCTCCAGGTCGATTCGAGCCAGGCAAGCCCAGCTACAAAGCCACCTCTCGAATCGCCATCAACCCGCGTAAATGCGCGTAACCGACTGCAAAAGGAACAACTTCACAAGGTCGATTCGCCCGGTGGCTATGCTTGTGGGTAATTTCCTGAAATGCCCCTGTCTACAGGACGACTTGCCCCGATCTACAGGATGAGATGTCCCCGGTCACGGGATGAGTTGTCCCTGTTTACAGGGGCGCGCAAGTCGAGATGTCCCTGTTTACGGGAGCGCGCCGGACTGGTCCCGGCGGCCGCCCTCATTCCGTCGCGGAAAGCTGTTGATCGCGCATCCGAGGCGAGGAGTGAATGCTGGCAGGAGATACCGGCGTAATCCCGCATGGGTACTGGCATGACCGGGCATTTTGGCGGTGACACCCAGATGATTCGCATGATGGCTCCAAATATCTGAAGCCCTGTGAAATGTCCCCGTTTACAGGCGGACGTCAGACCCCTCAAATGCCCCCGTTTACGGGGAATTTAATTTAATTAAATCAAACGGCTATGTGATTTTTATGCGAGGCAAGCAGTGGAGCGAGCCAGTCCGAATCAATGTTCTGGAATCTGTTTTCTACTTCCGAAACCGGTTTTCCATTTCGAGGGCCTTTGCAAGTGGCTGAGCAGTGAACCCTACCTGTCCAGTCCCGCCTGTTTATAAACGCGCTTAACGAATAACTCGGGTTTTTCCGATTGCCATTTCTTCAGTGCCTGGATGGGTGCCTGGTGGTTCAAAGCGCGTTGAGGGATGTGGTGGTTGTAGAGCTTCAAATATTGC
>JBGSTQ010000326.1:0-2494 GCA_041736375.1 Thiobacillaceae bacterium | reverse complement strand
CGACGTGCGCTACGTCGTTGGCAACGATGCGGACATGGCGCGCCTGCGGCGCGACATTGCCGATACCTGGGTGCGCGAGCGCGCCTGGCGCAAAAAGTAGGGGCTCAGCGGCCCGCTGCCGCCCAGCAATTTGCTGGCCCTGTCGGGTGGCGGCGACAAGGGCGCGTTCGGCGCCGGCCTGCTCAATGGCTGGACGCAAACCGGGAAGCGGCCGGAGTTCCTGCTGGTCACCGGCATCAGCACCGGCGCGCTGATTACACGTTTCGCCTTCCTGGGATCGGCCTATGATACCGAACTGAAAGCGCTTTACACCACCACCTCGTCGCGGGATCTCATCGAGGTGCGCAATGTGCTTGCCGTGCTCACCAACGATGCCATCGCCGATACCGCACCGCTCCGGCGTCTGCTGCAAAAGCATGTCGACCGCGCTTTTCTCGATGCGGTGGCTGCCGAATATGACAAGGGCCGCGAACTGTGGGTGTCGACCACCAATCTGGACGCGCGCCAGCGCGTGATTTGGAATCTGACCAGGCTTTCGAAGAGCCGCGACCCGCGCGTGCTCGGTCTGTTTCACGACATCATGATTGCTTCGGCCGCGATTCCCGGTGCTTTTCCGCCGGTGATGATCGACGTCGAGGTGGATGGCACGCCCTACCAGGAAATGCATGTCGACGGCGGTGCGATGGCGCAGGTGTTCGTCTACCCGCCCAGCATCGATCTCGAAGAACTGTCCGAGGAAAAGGGCGGGACGCGCCCGCGCACGCTGTATGTGGTGATGAACGCGCGACTCGACCCGGAATGGGCCAACACCGAGCGCAGGCTGCTTTCCATCGCCAGCCGTGCGATCACATCGATGATCCACACCCAGGGCGTGGGCGATCTCTACCGCATCTACCTCACCGCGCAGCGCGACCATGTCGACTTCAACCTGGCCTACATTCCCGCCAGCTTCGAGCATCCGCACCGCGAGGAATTCGATACCGACTTTATGCGCGCGCTGTATGAGACAGGCTACCGCATGGCCGTGCAGGGCTATCCCTGGAATAAAACCCCGCCCGATTATGTCGCCCACGACCTGAAGCCCACCCCGCCTGCGGCCAAACCCTGAATCAAGTGATGTGCCGGCGCACTTGCGCCCATGCCTCCTGATACGTGCGGGTTGACTCCTGCTTTGTCCGCGTGGAAGGATGGCTGCCTTTCCCCATGATCAGGATCTGCCTTCTGCCGTGAGCGCTGTTCTGCCCTATATCGGCCGCTTCGCTCCGTCCCCCACCGGCCCCCTGCATGTCGGCTCGCTCGTGGCCGCCGTCGCGAGCTGGGTCGATGCCCGTGCGGTCGGCGGGCGCTGGCTGGTGCGAATGGAAGACCTGGACCGCCCCCGTTGCGAACCCGGTGCGGCCGATATCATCCTGCGACAGATGGAAGCCTATGGCTTGCAGTGGGACGGTACGGTGCTGGTTCAGTCGCAGCGCGACGATGCCTACCTCGCCGCGCTGGAGGCACTGAAAGCGCAGGGCGCGGTCTACCCTTGCGCCTGCACTCGCAGCCAGCTCGCGCTGGCTCCGCGCAACCACGAGGGCGAGATCATTTATCCTGGAACCTGTCGCACCGGCCTGCCGGCCGGGGCGGTTGCACGTTCCTGGCGCGTGCGCGTGCCGAATGTGAGCACACACTTCATAGACCGCATCCACGGCGTGCTGCAGCAGAACCTGGCGCATGAGGTTGGTGACTTCATCGTCAAGCGCGCCGACGGCCTGTTCGCCTATCAGCTGGCGGTGGTGGTCGATGATGCCTTCCAGAACATCACTCACGTGGTGCGCGGCGCCGACCTCCTTTGGAACACCCCGCGCCAGATTTACCTGCAAACCCTGCTCGGCCTGCCAACGCCGTTCTACGCCCACGTCCCGCTCATCACCAACAGCGCCGGGCAGAAGCTGTCCAAGCAGACCCTGGCGCCCGCCCTGCCCGAAACCGGGCGGGGCGCCGTGCTGGAGCAGGCACTTGCCGTGCTCGGGCATCCCACACCCATCGAACTGGCCGGGGCTGCGCCGGCCGAGTTGCTGGCGTGGGCAAGCGCTCACTGGTGTATCGAAAACGTTCCGATCCAGCCGGTGGTTGCCAAGCTTGCCAGCGCACCTGACAATCCCGCTTCGTTCCCCGCCCGTCGCTGATCAACATGGCACAACTCCCCACCGCCGTCGAACAGGTTCTGCGCGTCCACGCCCCTTTCATCCACACCGTCGTCAACGCGCTACGCGACCGCAACCAGTTGCCCGACCTGACGAAGCAACTCGACGCTGCCGAGCAGGCCGGCTGGGCGCGGCTGGTCGGCGCGCTGCGTCACGTCATCAACGGCCGCCGCGATCCCTCGATCAAGCTGGGGCTGGACGAGGAAGACTCCATCCTGCTCGACGCCATCCTGCTCGGACTCGACAATCCCGCCACCCTGCCGCCGCTCGACGCCCAACCCGACGGCAGCAGCGCTGCGCCGGGG
>JBGSTQ010000302.1:0-2806 GCA_041736375.1 Thiobacillaceae bacterium | reverse complement strand
GTGGCCGTGCTGGGCGAGCGGCTCGGGCGATTCGGTGAGCACGGACTTCAGCCGCTGCAGCGCACCGCGGGTCTGCTGGGTCTGGCCGTAGACGTCGGCCAGGGCGCTGACCGGGCGGGTCAACAGCGCGGCGTAGAGCAGGAAGCTCACCGTGTCGGCCGGCGAACGCGTGGCCATCTGCTCGCTCATCATCCACAACACGAATACCATGCCGGCGGCGGCGAGGAACTGCAGCAGCGGTCCCAGTGCGGCGTAGATGCGCCGCTGCTCGGCGCTCAGATGCAGGATGCGGTGGATCTTCTGGCGGTAGCGCGCGGACTCCTGCGCCTCGCGGGTGAAGGTCTTGATCGCCGGCAGCATGCCGAGGTTTTCTTCGGCGGTGGCGATGGCCTCGGCATGTGCATCCTGCAGTTGCCCAGCGAGCGGACGCAGGCGGCGGCCGAGGATTTTCAGCAGCAGGTAGAACAGCGGCACCAGCACGGCGACGAACAGCGCCAGCCGCGCGTCGATGCGGAACATCAGCAGCACCGCACCGACGACCGTGAGCAGCAGCGGCACCACGCTCAGGAGCGTGCCGCTGATGAAGCCGCTGAGGCGGGCGACGTCGTCGGTCAGCAGAGCGAGGATCTCACCCTGGCGGCGCTGGTGATAAAAGCCCAGCGGCAGGGCTTGCAGATGGTCATAGAGACGGATGCGCAGGTCGGCCAGAATCTGTTCGGCGCTGTGGCTCAAGAGGTAGCTGTTGCCGAACTTGAGCAGTGCCTGCAGCGCGAACAGGGTCAGCAGCGCGAGCAGTATCGGACCGGTAACCGCCGTGGAGGCCGCATCCTCCAGCAGGCTTCCGGCCAGCCGCCCGCCCAGCCACGGCACCGCCAGCGCCATGCCGCTCTCGGCCAGCATCAACAGTGCGCAGAAGGCCAGAGCTTTGCGGTAGGGCGAGGCGTAGCTGAGCAGGAGCTGGAGGTCGGTGGGTTTCATGCGTGGCCAGATTTTAGGAGGCCCGCCCCTCGGCCGATAGGGGGATCAGAGGTAGTCGTCTTCGCGCTGGTGGCGGACGGCAAGGATGGTCACGGTCTCACTGTTCTCTATTTCGAACAATGCGACGTAACCAGTTGCTCCGAACGGGATCACCATTTCGCGCAAAAAGGGATTGTTCGGGACGGCCTTTCTGCAGGTAAAAGGGAATTGCTGCAGAAATTCGATGCTCTTGCCGATGGCTTCGCGTGCCTGGGTTGCGGCCTGCAGGTCGCGCTCAAGCAGAAATTGATAGAGCCGTACCAGGTCGTTCCGCGCTGCCCTGGTATAGCGAACCCGATAGCTCACTTCCCGGCCTTGGCCTGCGCCCTGGCATGCATTTCATCCAGTTCACGCAATACGTCCTCGGCAGGAAAGTACTCACCTGTATTTTTTGCTTCATCGCGTGCAGCCAGGCCGCGGGCGATAAACGCCTGCTGCGCCCGCCTGTGATCGATGTTGATTCGGAGGGATTGCTCGACGAAGCTGGAAAGGGTTTCGCCGTCTTGCAGGACACTTTCGGCCGCGTGTCTGAGTTCGGGGTCGACCCGCAGCGAGGGAATGGTGGCCGTTTTCATGTTGGATTTCTTGCGTTGCATTTGCAATGCAGTATGGGGAATTTATGGGGGCAAGGCAAGCGCACGGCGTTGAGGATGCGCCCGCACGGCATGGGCAATTGCGGGGTGCGAAATTCGGTGCAGGCACCCAGAGGGCATCAAGGCCTCCTCCCTCGCTTTGTAGGGTGCGCCATGCGCACCCTTTGTCCGGAAAACGGTGCGCATGGCGCACCCTACGGAAACCGGGGAGAAGTAAGGCTTTATTCCCGGCGTGGCCCGAATGGTCCGCCGGAAACTCGCATGCCGGGCTGGATTCCCCTGCTTCGGAACCCGCCCTGCTTCACTTCGAGGGCGTAGCGCACCGCTGCCTGCGAGCAGTGGAAATCCTGCGTCTGCGGTTGCATGTCCTGGACGTTGACGATGCGGCCGTCGTCGGCGAGGAAGGCGATCGACAGCGGGATCAGGGTGTTCTTCATCCAGAAGCAATGCATACCTTTCTCGTCGAAGACGAACAGCATGCCGGCGTCGTCGGCGACACGGGTGCGGCCCATCAGGCCGGTCTGCCGCTGCTGCGGCGTGGCGGCGACTTCGACCTCGAAGGTGTGGGCACCTGCGTGAAGTGCCAGCTTCGGCAGAGTGGCGTCGGCGAGGGCAAGCGATGATGCCGCAAGCAGGGCGGCGAGGAATGCCGAAAGCTGCCGCTTCATGGTCCGGTCGGGTGAACTCCCCATTCCTGCCGGGTTGTGGCGCGGGACAGTCGATCCGCCGCCGCTCGATTTGGAGCATTGCCCTTCGACAGGCTCAGGGCGAACGGTTGTCATGGCGCAAGACCCTTCGATGTGTTTAGGCCAACCGGCTGCCATGGTGCAGGAACCTTCGACGGGCGTCGGACTAATGGCTGTCCCGATGCGAGGTGCTTCAACAGGCTCGGGGCGAGCGGACATCATGAATACGCAGGATGCTCCTAGAGGACGCCGCGCATTCGCGCCGCCAGCGTCAGCGCACTGGATAGATCGGCATCCAGCACGTTGAAATGCCCCATCTTCCTCCCCGGCCGGGCCTCCTGCTTGCCGTAGAGATGCAGCTTGATGTTGGGATGGGCGAGCAGCGCGTCCCAGTGCGGGCCGCCGTCATGCCAGCGGTCGCCGAGGATGTTGACCATCACCACCGGTGACAGCAGGCGGGTGTCGCCGAGCGGCAGGCCACAGAGCGCGCGCACCTGCTGCTCGAACTGG
>JBGSTQ010000297.1:0-5792 GCA_041736375.1 Thiobacillaceae bacterium | reverse complement strand
GGACGTGGCAGCCACCCTGCCGCTCGACGACACGCTGCTACAGCAGGCCAGTGCCGGCGATCATCTGGACGTCGACGACGCCCGCGGCGGCCGCCGCCATCTGCGACTTGAGGAGCGCTACGGCGAGTCGTGGCTGGCTTCGTGCGCGCAGCATGCCTATATTCCCGAGGGCGCGAAATGCGTCCTCTATCACGGCGACACGCAGCTGGCTGCCGGCACGGTCGGGCCGCTGCCGGAGGTGGTGCAGTCCCTGTTGCTGCATGTCGGCGACACCCTGTTGCTGACATCGGCAGACCAGCCTGGACGGCCGGCCGAATACGGCGAGCAGGGTGAGTTGTTGCGCCCGGCCTCGATCCCCTGCTCGCTCGAGGCGGTATTCGATGCCGCCGAGGCTGGCCAGCCGATCTGGTTCGACGACGGCAAGATCGGCGGACGCATCGTCGAAAATGCCAGCCGCCAGCTGCGCATCGAGATCACCCACGCCGCCCCGCAGGGCAGCAAGCTGCGCGCTGAAAAGGGCATCAACCTGCCGCAGACCGACCTCACCATCGCGGCGCTGACCGATCAGGACCGGGACAACCTGCGCCTCCTCGCCCCGCATATCGACGTTGTCGGGTTGTCCTTCGTGCGCAGCGCCGAGGACGTGCTGGATTTGCAGGCCCTGCTGCGCGAGATGGGAATCAGCCGGATGGGTACGGTGCTCAAGATCGAAACCCGTCAGGCCTTCGAGAACCTGCCGCTGATCCTGCTCGCCGCGCTGCGCCAGCCGCCGGTCGGCATCATGGTGGCGCGCGGCGACCTGGCAGTGGAGATCGGCTTCGAGCGTCTGGCCGAAGTGCAGGAGGAAATCCTCTGGCTGTGCGAGGCGGCGCACGTCCCGGTGATCTGGGCGACCCAGGTGCTCGACACCATGGCGAGGCGCGGCATTCCCACGCGGGCCGAGGTTTCGGATGCCGCCAAGGGCATCCGGGCCGAGTGCGTCATGCTCAACAAGGGGCCGTATATCGCCGAAACCGTGCGCTTTCTATGCGGTGTGCTCGAGCGCATGAGCGACCACCAGTCCAAGCACCGCCCGATGATGCGGCGGTTGGCGGTTTCGATCCTGCCGGGCGAGCCGCTACTTAAAGCGGGCAAGCGGAAAGTACGCTAGTGTCCGGGCACAAAAAAACCGCCGGACTCGCCGGCGGTTTTCAGTAGAGCCTACCCTTTTCAAAGCGCGCTGGTGTTGTGGCAGCCTGTGCCGCAGGAGTGGGTATAGGGAATCGGCATGGCCTTGCCCGGTTCCACACCCTTGACCCCGACATTGTCCTTGCGCGGCACGTCATACAGGTGCGAGGTGATGTCGTTCATCCAGTAGTTCTTGCCATCCTTGCCCGTCATGCCCTTGCCCATGCCGGCGCCGGTCTGCATGGTCTTGGTGTTGTGGCAGTTGGAGCAGGTGATCTTCTCCGGAGCCACGGTGCACTTGGTCTTGGCCATCACGTGCTTGCCGATGTCGGTGTTGCCCTTGTGGCAGGTCGTGCAGGATTCGGCCGAGTTGGAGTCGAGCTTCATCTGGTGCGCGAACTTGGCCTTGCCGTGCGGTTCGTGACAGTCGGCACACGCGATCAGATGGTTGCCGTTGCGGTGCTTGGACGACTTGATGAAGTCGGTGTACTGCTGGTGGTGAGACTTGGAATGCAGCCCGTCCGCCCAGTAGTCCTTCGTGGCATCGGCGTCCTCACGCGTGGTGTACTGGGTGAGGTAGGTGTTGCGGCTGGTTCCCGGCAGCATCATCTTGTTGTCGGCGTTGACCGGCTGGTCGTTCTTCAGGTTGCCCTGCGGACGGCTGTGGCACTGGCCGCAGATCATCGAGGAACGTTCCGCCGCGAGCTTGCCCGGGCTGACGATGTTGGCGGCCTTCTTGCCCTTGGGGGCCTTGACGTGGTTGGAACCGGGTCCATGGCAGTTTTCGCAGCCCATGTTGATCTCGTTGGGCGTGCCGTCGCCGTCGATGTCCATCTCGCCTTCTGGATCGTTGGCCGAGCCGGCGATGTAGTCGCCATTGGTGTTCTTGGTCAGCGTGTAGCCGTTGTAGTGGCAGCTTGCGCATTCCTTGTCGAAGGACTTGGCCTGCGGCGGGTTGGCCAGCTTGCCGGTTTCTTCGTTGAACAGCCAGTCGGCGTGGTAATCGCGCCAGGGCTTGCGGCCGCGGTCGCCGTAGGCATCTTTGCCTTCGGTGTTGTACTGCACGAAGGGGAACAGATTGGCACCGACGCGGTACAGATAGCGCTGCTTGTATACCCCGCCGCCGTAGGTCAGTTCGACCGGATAGACGCGCGGCGGATCGCTCGGATCCTTGGCGTTCTCGGTGGTGAACTTGAGCTTGCCGTCGGCATCCTTGGCGAAGGTGGCGGTGAAACTCACGGTTGCGGGATCAGCCGGGGCCTTGTCACTGATCAGGTACTTGTCGAAGCCGCGCGTCTTGTCGTAGCCGTGGAACCAGAACTTGGTGCCGGCCATCAGCTTGTTGAGCCCCTCATTGAGCCGGGGGAAGCGCGAGGAATCCTGCAGGCCGCTGTCCTTGCCGACCGCGTGGATGCCCAGACGGTGCATGGTCGACTTGAAGGTTTCGTGATCGCTGTGGCAACCGAGGCAGGTGCTGGTGCCGACATACTTGGCGCCGGCTGCGACGTTGCCCGACACCTTGATCGTCACCGGCGCGGCCGCCAGGTCGGTATTGGAAAGCGACTGGCGCGACTTGTCGCCACCCGGCAGGTAGCTGCCGTCTGCGGGTTCGACATAGAGGAAGTACTTGCCGCCGGGCACCGCGGCCACGGTGAACTCGCCGCTGGCACCGCTCTTGGCGTTCAGGTAGCGCGCGCGGTTGGCCGCCAGGTTGTCTTCCAGCGGCTCGTCGTTCTTGGCGTCCTTTTTGATCTCGATCGGTGTCTTCGCCATCGTCGCGACGTCGGCGGCGGGGATCAGCCAGACCGTGGCATTCGCCACCTTCTGCCCGGAACCATCCTCGACCACGCCCTTGACCGCGACGTCCTTCTTGAAGCCCGGCAGCGTGCAGCCGTAGATCAGGGCCATCGCACTCAGGGCCACCAGCCCCCTCACAAATGACTTCCTCATGTTGTCTCCTCCCATTAAAAACCCGCCGGGAAAATCCCCGACGGGAAAGTGAAACCTGTAATTCGTACCACTCTAGTATCGATTCACGATATTGAGAAGCGATATTTGCCGAGGTATGCCAATTTGTTGTTTTCCGGATTGTTGCCGGCAGGCCTCTATAATCGGAGCTGCATATCGGGTCTGTCCGCATCTGAACGACAGATGCCGTCAGCCACCAGACGAGAAAGGCGGAATGTCCTTCCACCCCGCACCATGAAAGATCGCCATCTTTATTCTGGCCTGGTCCGCCTGCATATCCTCCACCATGCCAGACACGGCGGCGTATTCGGCGTGGGACTGATGGAGGAACTTGGGCGGCATGGTTACAAGCTCAGCCCGGGGACCCTCTACCCCGTCCTGCACGGCATGGAGAAATCCGGCTATCTGGTGTCGCACGTCGAACAGGTGGACGGGCGCCAGCGCCGCGTATACACGGCAACCCCGTCCGGCAGGAAGGCGCTCGAGCTCGGCAAGGAGAGGGTGCGCGAACTCTATCGGGAACTGCTGGAGGAACACTGACCGACTGCTCGGTCCGTCGCTGATTTCTGCTGCGCCCCGCTTTTGAAGGCGGGTCCGTGCTGCTACGGGAACCGCAACCTGCGCCAATCCACTCACCCTGATCGAGCCAAGGCACCTGGCTGATCAGGATTTTCCGACCTGCTCCAGCATTGCCCTGATCTGTGGCAAGGCCAGTTCGGCAGCCTTGCGTCCGATCTCAATGGCGGCTTCGGCGCGATAAAAATCCATGATGCCGAGGTGGCCGAGCTGCGGTGCGATCAGCACGTCCGCCGGCTCGCCGGCGAGTCGGCTGCGGGTGATCAGCACCTGCATGATGTTGATGCTGGACGCCAGCACATCGAGCATGGCGGGCGACTTGTCCTTGCTGTTTGGGTGGTTGAGGCCGAGCTGCGACATCACTGGCTGGATGTGCGCCATGACGCTGTCGGTCAGGGATTCAGGCTCACCGGACTTGGGCTTGCGCGCGGGTTTCGCGGCTTTCAGCTTGAGGTGGCGGCCGACCAGGTCGGAGTTGGCGTCGACCGCGATGACCCAGTCCGCGCCCATCGCGCGGCAAAGGGAAACCGGAACCGGGTTGACGAGGCCGCCGTCGACCAGCCATCGGCCCTGGTGACGAAACGGGGTGAGCAGGCCGGGCAGGGCGATCGAGGCGCGCACCGCGTCCGAGACCGGTCCCTCGCGCAGCCAGATTTCGCGTCCGTTCTGCAGGTCGGTGGCGACCGCGCCGAACGGCAGCGGCAGCTCGACGATATCGCGGTCGACGAAATGGCTGCGAAAAAAATCGATCAGCTTCTCGCCCTTGATCAGTCCGCCGTTGAGCGAAACATCCAGGAAGCTGACTACGGCCTGCATGGTCAAGCTGCGCGCCCAGTCTTCCAGGCGGTCGAGGTCGCCGTCGACATAGGCCGCGCCGACCAGCGCGCCGATCGAGGTGCCGCAGACGATGTCCGGTTCGATGCCGGCGTCGGCCAGGGTGCGCAGTACGCCGATGTGGCCCCAGCCTCGCGCCGCGCCGCTGCCCAGGACAAGGCCTATCAGGGGTTTGCGTGGCTTGCTCATGTGTGGATTCACCTCGGGTGATGACGCACATCGGGGAACGGCGCCTTCAATTTCATCATGATCACACCGGACCGGAGCCCGGGCAACCGCTGGCCGGCGCTCCCGTCTGGCGGCACAGGCGTGCGCGGCCAACCCGTACATTCGATCGAACTCGCACCAGCGTTATCCCCCCGCGAATCCGTCTTAAGGTTTTCCTAAGACTGGACCGGCAAAGTGGCGCCGTCACCCACAAGTACGGAGGCCATCATGACTATCAAGACGGAACAGGCGCGCAGTGTTTACGACCCGCTGCTGAGAGTGCTGCACTGGTGGATTGCAGCCAGCATCCTCGCCCTCATCGCCACCAGCCAGCTTGCCGAATTGTTCGAGGACGGTGCCTCTGAACAGACGCTTTGGGATGGGCACGTGCTGTCCGGTTATGCGCTGACTTCAGGCCTGCTTGCGCGCCTGCTGTGGGGCCTGATCGGGCCTCCTAGCGCGCGCTGGCGGGATCTGTGGCATCCCGCCACCTGGATCAATGCGCTGCGCCGCCTGCGTCTGCCGTCGATGAATCGCTTCGGCCACGACCCGCTCGCGAGTCTTGCCTATCTGGCTGCCTACGCGCTGATGGCGCTGATGGTGGTTACCGGACTGGGGCTGACGGCGACGGAATTGCAGAGCGGGCCACTGGCCGGCTGGCTAGGCGGTGCGGGTTGGCTGGAGGAGGTTTTTGAAGAGCCGCACGAGGCCGGGTTCGCGCTGCTGCTCGGCTTCATCGGCCTGCACCTGGCGGCGCTGGTGTTCCATCGCCTGCGGGGCGAGCGTGTCGCCCAGAGCATGATCACCGGCAAACAGTACCGTGCAATGGAACAAGGAGTTGACCATGTCTGAACAAGGAATGATGAGTAGCCTGATCGTGCTGTGCGGCCTGTTGGCTCTGCCCGCTGCCGCAGCCGACACGGCGCGCAGCCAGCAGGATCGCTACGCCGCCGTGGCCGGGGTGCAGGCGTTCTCCGATAGCCGCGGCGCGGCCTTGTACCGCACCGAACATGCCAGCCGCAATGGCGGAACGGTGAGCT